>JBBKXP010000376.1:0-23996 GCA_037969545.1 Paracoccaceae bacterium
CCCATTGGGTGATCGCGCCCGAAATCAGCGGTTTGCGCAGGGCGGCGCAGGTGGCATTGACCAGATAGCGGGTGGCAAAGTTGTCGCAGCCATCCAGCACGATGTCGTAGTCGGCAATCAGGTCGGCGGCGATGTCAGCCGTCAAGCGGCGATTAAAGGGGCGTACGGTGACAAAAGGGTTCAGTTTGCGCATCGCCCCTAACGCCGACTGCACCTTTGGACTGCCGATCGTCTCATCGTCGTGAATGATCTGGCGTTGCAAGTTCGACCCCTCGACCACATCATCGTCGATGACCCCGATGGTGCCGATACCGGCCGCCGCCAGATACAGCAGCACGGGCGATCCTAGGCCCCCTGCCCCGACAACCAATACCCGCGCCGCCTTGAGCCGCTTTTGCCCCGGGCCACCGATCTCGTGCAGGATCATATGGCGGGCATAGCGGTTCAGTTCGGTTTCGGAAAAGGTGCCTGACACCGCCGGTGCAGCGACCTCAGCCCGCGACCTCAGCAACTGCAATCCGGCACGATAACACCAGATAAGCAGCGTAAATCCAATCAAGAGGGCCCAAAGGCGGGGATCGCCACCGGTCGCCTCGCGCAGCGGATGGCCATCGGGCAAGATCAGTTGCACCAACATGACGGCGGCGAACAGAACCGCGATCATCGCCCAGCGGGCCCGGTACGGCGCGCCCATCGCCATGCCGGTGCCCCAAAGCACAGCCGCCATCACCCCCACCATGATCATGTGCCGGTCGACCCGAAACCGCCAGCACCACGCGTGGTGCCTGCCACGACGCCCAAGGTGAAACCGGCCTGCACGACGGGGGCGACGACAAGTTGCGCAATCCGCATGCCGTGGGCGATGTGAAACGCGGTTGTCCCCGCATTCATTACGATCACGCCCAGTTCGCCGCGATAATCGCTGTCGATGGTGCCGGGGCTGTTGGGCAGAGTGATGCCATGTTTCAGGGCCAGCCCGGAGCGCGGCCTGACCTGCACCTCGAAACCAGCTGGGATCGCCATGCGTAGACCTGTCGGGATCAACGCCCGGGCGCCGGGGGCCAAGGTCACGCCGTCGCGTTCCGCCGCCGGAAAATTCGCGCAGATATCAGCCCCCGCCGCACCGGCCGTCTGATAGGCCGGCAGCGGCACATCCGGGTCGGCCGCGTCCGTCCATGCAATCGCGATCAGCGGCGGCATCAGTATTCCGGTTCCATCGCATCCGCAATCCGCGCCGCCAAACGCTCGGCCACCGCGACCTTGGACATTCGCGGCCAGTCTTCCGCACCTTTGGCAGTGATCAGTGTGATCGCATTTTCGGACCCACCCATGATCCCGGTGGCAGCCGAAACATCGTTCGCAACGATCCAGTCACAGCCTTTTCGGGTGCGCTTGGCACTGGCGTTAGAGATCACATCATCGGTTTCGGCGGCAAACCCGATGACCAGCCGGGGGCGTCCGGTTTTCATCTGCGCGACCGTAGCAAGGATGTCGGGGTTTTCTGCCAGTATCAGCGCGGGCGGCTTTTTTCCGTCCTTCTTGATCTTGTTCTCGGACGCTGAAGCCACCCGCCAATCGGCAACTGCGGCGGCAAAAACTGCGATATCGGCAGGCAGGGCGGCGCTAACAGCCGACTGCATCTGAGCCGCGGTCTGCACCTTGACGATGTTCATGCCCAAAGGCGGCGGCACATCCGCCGGGCCGGTGATGAATGTCACCTCGGCCCCCAGCGCCGCCAAGGCCGTCGCGATCGCGGTGCCCTGCGCACCAGATGACCGATTGGCAATGTAGCGCACGGGATCGACTGGCTCATGCGTCGGGCCGGACGTGACCATCGCCTTGAGGCCATTCAGCGGGCCGTCAGCCAGCGCCGCATCTGCCGCCGCAACGATCTCGAGCGGTTCGGCCATCCGGCCGGGTCCAAATTCGCCGCAGGCCATGTCGCCCTCGCCGGGGCCGACGCGCAGGATGCCATCTGCGGAAAGCGTCGCAAGATTGCGCTGGTTGGCGGCATGCAACCACATCCGCACGTTCATCGCGGGTGCCAAAAGCACGCGTTTGTCGGTGGCTAACAGCAGGGTCGAGGCAAGATCGTCCGCGTGGCCGCCGGCCATTTTGGCCATAAGGTCAGCCGTGGCCGGGGCGACAACGATCAGGTCGGCAGCGCGGGACAGTTCGATATGCCCCATTGCGGCCTCGTCGGTCAGGTTGAACAGGTCGCTGTAAACCTTGGTTCCCGCCAAGGCAGACACCAACAGCGGGGTGACGAATTCAGACGCCGCACGGGTCAATACCGGGGTCACGGCACAGCCGCGTTCCTTAAGGCGGCGGATCAGGTCGAGCGACTTGTAGGCGGCTATCCCGCCGCCGATGATCAGTAGGATATGTTTGCCTGCCAGCATCGTCGCCCCCGGTTCACGACCGTGACACTAGGGGCATTGGCGGCCAAGGACAATCGGGCGGTTAAAGCAGCGCGCGCACCTCGGGGGCCTTGGTTTCCAGCGTCCTGCGCAGTTTGGTGAAGGCTGCCGCCTCAAGCTGGCGAACCCGTTCCTTGGACAGGCCGAGTTCGTTGCCAAGGCTTTCCAGTGTGCGGGGGTCGTCGCGCAGCTTGCGTTCGCGCACGATCAGCCGTTCGCGGTCATTCAGTTGCGACATCGCCATCAGCAACCACTGGCGCAGGGTCGCAGTGTCGTGACTGTTCTGCACGATCTCGGCGGCCTGATCGCTATCATCTTCCAGCGCGTCGATCCATTCGCGGCCATCCTCATCGCTGGCTTGCGTCGCATTCAGCGAATGATCGGAACCGCCCAGACGACCCTCCATCATCAGCACATCGCCCAGCGGGACGCCCAGTTCGGCAGCAATCCGGGCGGTCAGTATGTGTCCTTCGAGTGTTTCGCCAGTTGCCTCGGCCTCGCGCTCGATCCGGGCCTTGACCCGCTTCATGTTGAAAAACAATGATTTTTGCGACGACGTGGTACCGGTGCGCACCAACGACCAGTTGCGCATGACATGGTCTTGGATCGACGCCTTGATCCACCAGACCGCATAAGTGGAAAACCGTAAACCGCGGTCGGGGTCGAACTTTTCCGCCGCTTTCATCAGCCCCAGCGAAGCCTCTTGAATCAGATCGTTCATCGGCACGCCATAACGGCGATATTTGCCGGCCATCGATATTGCCAGCCGCATATAAGCAGTGATCAGGCGATGCAGCGCGGCCTCGTCGCGGTTGTCGCGCCAGGCGAAGGCCAGCGCGAGTTCGGTTTCGGCGTCCAGCAGCTCGGCCTTCATGGCGCGGCGGGTGTGGGTGCGGTCTGCAGTTGCGTCAAGTGCCATATGTCGAAACCCTCCAAGGTTAACATGGCTTGCAATTTTTGGTTCCGTCGCTTTGTTTACGGGTCGGTAACGCGATCGGATCACTTTCATGCCCTTGCCTTTACTCAGCCTTGTTCTAGGTGGTGCCAGTTCGGGAAAATCGGCCTTTGCCGAGCGGTTGGTGACGCAGACCGGTCGCACCCGCGTCTATGTGGCAACCGCGCAAGGCTTTGATATTGAAATGAAAACCAAGATTCTGCGGCATCGGACGCAGCGCGGGCCCGACTGGCGGACCGTCGAGGCGCCGCTGGATATTGCAGCAGCGCTTGACGGCGTCGGGCCCGGCGATGGCGTTCTGATCGACTGCGCCAGCTTGTGGCTGACCAATCAGATGCTCGCAGGCAACGATCCGGAGGTGGCCTGCCGCGGGCTCTGCGCGATACTGACCACCTGCCCCGCCCCAATTGTTGTTGTGTCCAACGAGGTCGGTCAGGGGATCGTGCCGGACAACGCGCTAGCACGACACTTTCGCGCCGCGCAGGGCACGCTCAATCAGCAACTTGCGGCGCAGGCCGGGTTGGTGGTGGCTGTGATGGCCGGCCTGCCGCTGGTGCTCAAGGGTCAGTTACCGTGACCCGCCTTTGGTTGGTCCGGCACGGCCCGACGCATGCCAAATCAATGGTCGGCTGGTCCGACATCCCCGCCGATCTGTCCGATCGCGCGGCGCTGGAACGGCTTTCCGCCTATTTGCCGGATGCCCCGGTGGTGTCGTCCGACCTTGGGCGGGCCGTTGCCACAGCCGATTCAATTGCCGGGGGGCGCCGGCGACTGCCACATGAACCGCAGTTGCGCGAAATGCATTTTGGCGCCTGGGAACTGCGGACATTTGCCGAGGTCGCAACCAGTGACCCGGCGGCCAGCCGCGCCTTTTGGGAAACCCCCGGCGACAGTGCCCCGCCAAGCGGCGAAAGCTGGAACGCGCTCGCGGTTCGGGTGGGCGCCGCAATCGACCGGCTGGCGCAGGGCCACGCAGATCTGATTGTGGTCGCCCATTTTGGCGCGATTCTCAGTCAGGTGCAGCGCGCCAGAGGGATCAGCGCCAGTGAAGCCTTTGCGCAAAGGATCGACCCGCTGTCGGTGACGCGGCTGGTGTTGGACGACAGACCGCAAGTTGACGTGGTTAATCACTGTCCATGACGGGCGCGCCGACAAATCGGGATTTCACTGCAACGCGCCAACCGCATATGCAACGGCAAATATCAGGAGAATTGCATGACCTACGACCTTGTCATCGGTGATCGCGCCTATTCCAGTTGGTCGCTCCGCGGCTGGCTGTTGTTCGATGCCTTCGGGATCCCGGTCAAGACCCATTGGGCGCGGCTTTATTCGGACGAACTGCCAAACCTGCTCAAGAACTACTTTCCGGCCCGGACCGCACCGACGCTGCGCACGCCCGACGGCGTTGTCGTTCCGGAAAGCCTGGCGATTGCCGAGGAACTGGCGACGCGCCACCCCGAGGCCGGAATCTGGCCGGGCGGCGCACGGGCGCGGGCAGTGGCACGGGTTCTGGCGGCGGAAATGCATGCCGGGTTCGGTGCCTTGCGCAACCATTGCCCGATGAATCTTCGGATGTCCTATATCGATTGCGCCCCGCCCGACGCGGTGCTGGCCGATCTGGCGCGGCTGGCGGTGATCTGGGGCTGGGCGCGGCAACAGACGGGCAGTACGGGCCAGTGGCTTTGCGGCGATTATTCTGCTGCCGACGCATTCTATGCCCCTGTAGCGGCCCGGATCGCGGGTTATGGCCTGCCGATCGACGCCGCGGGTGCCGCCTATGTCGCGGCACATCTGGCACATCCGTCGTTTCGTATCTGGCGGGCGATGGCGCACGCCGACGGGCCGGATCAGCCTGTTTACATACGCGACTATCCGACACGTCGCTGGCCCGGACCGACGCCGATTGCGGCCCACGCGGTCGACAATGGCCCGTCGGAAAACCCTGCCTGCCCCTATTCCGGCGACCCGGTGACGCATTTTCTGGAAACCGGCGGCAGGGTATTCGGGTTCTGCAACGCGTTTTGCCGGGACAAGACTGTTGCCGATCCGGCCGCATGGCCGGACTTCATGGCGATCCACGACCGGCGTTAACCTTCCTTAAACCTGTCGACCGTTAACCATGTTGAAATCGGGGCGGGAAGGAACTGCATGTCGGCGCTGGCCTATACGGTGGCCTTTGAAGGGGTCGAGGCGCGGCTGGTCGAGGTGCAGTGCGCCGTAACCCCCGGCATGCCCGCCTTTACCATCGTGGGATTGCCTGACAAGGCGGTGTCCGAGGCCCGCGAAAGGGTCCGCGCGGCGCTGAATGCCATGGCAATCGCATTGCCTTCCAAGCGGATCACGGTCAACCTGTCGCCCGCCGATCTGCCAAAGGAGGGGTCGCATTTCGACCTGCCGATCGCCTTGGCCCTGCTGGCGGCGCTGGACATCCTGCCGCACGACGATGTGGCGCGGACAGTTGCCTTAGGTGAACTTTCCCTCGACGGCACGCTGGTGCCGGTGATCGGCGCCCTGCCCGCCGCAATGGCCGCAGCGGCAGAGGACCGGACCTTGCTCTGCCCACGCGCCTGTGGTGCGGAGGCCGCGTGGGTCGGGTCGGTCAGAGTGATCGCCGCGGGGTCACTTGCCGCAGTTGTGCGCCATTACACCGGTCAGGCCGTCATCGCACCGTCGGTTCCCGGCGAAGTGATACACAATCCGTTCGGGCGCGAATTGCGCGACGTCAAGGGGCAGGAACGTGCCAAGCGGGCGTTGGAAATTGCCGCTGCCGGGCGGCATCACCTGCTGATGGTCGGTTCGCCCGGATCGGGCAAATCAATGCTGGCAGCGCGGATTCCGGGGATCCTGCCGCCGCTGACACCCATCGAGGCGCTGGAAACCTCGATGATCCATTCGTTGTCCGGGCTGTTGAGCGAAGGCGGCATCAGTCGGCAAAGGCCATTTCGCGAACCGCATCATACCGCGTCGATGGCGGCAATCGTCGGTGGCGGACGGAGCGCGAAACCGGGCGAGATTTCGCTGGCCCACAATGGCGTGCTGTTCATGGACGAGTTTCCGGAGTTTCCACGCACCGTCCTGGAGACCCTGCGCCAGCCGATCGAAACCGGTGAGGTCGTAGTGGCCCGCGCCAATGCGCATGTCCGCTATCCTTGTCGTTTCATGCTGGTGGCCGCCGCCAATCCCTGCAAATGCGGCTATCTGGCCGATCCGGCCCGGGCTTGCGCACGGGTGCCGATCTGCGGCGAAGATTATCTGGGGCGGATTTCCGGGCCGCTGATGGACCGGTTCGACCTGCGCGTCGAAGTGCCACCGGTGGCCTTTTGCGACCTTGATCTGCCGGCGTCCGGTGACACCTCGGCGCAGGTCGCGGCACGGGTGCAGGCGGCGCGCGACATCCAGACCCGGCGGTTCGCGCAGGTCGACGGCACGCGACTGAATGCCGATGCCGAAGGGGCGCTGCTGGAGGAAATCGCGACACCTGACGAAGAGGGCAAAGCACTGCTGACCAAGGTGGCCGAGAGATTCGGGCTTTCGGCTCGGGGCTATCACCGGGTATTGCGGGTGGCACGGACAATCGCAGACCTTGAAGGGTCCGTAACGGTCCACCAGCCACATGTCGCCGAGGCCATCAGCTATCGGCTGGCGATGGCGAAAGAAGTCTAGGCGAGCGCTGCCTTGATCCGGGTCGCGATGGCGTCAAGGGTCGCGTTCGCTTCGGGCAGATAGGGCGCAAAGAACGGCCAGACATGCGGGTGATTCTCGGCCTCGGTCAGGTCAACGGTGATCCCCTGTTTCCTGAGCCGTGCAACCATGCGGCGCGAATCGTCGCGCAGGATTTCGGTCGTGCCGACCCAGATCGCGACCGGGGCGGCGCCTGTGAATTGCGCGTTAAGCGGCGATGCGGCGGGGTCATCGGGGGCGGCGCCCGCCAGATATATGTCGCGCAGTTCGGGCAGGCGATCGGGTGGCAGAAAGGCTTCGGCGCGGGCGTTGCTGACCAGGCTTTCGCCGGTCAGTGTCAGGTCGGTCCAGGGCGAGAGGGCGAATGTCAGCGCCGGCTGGGGCAGGCCCAACGCGGTGATCCGGGCCAGCAACGACAGCACCAGCCCGCCGCCGGCGCTGTCTCCACCAAGGACGACGGGCCCCGGGGACTGATCCAGCAGCGTCTGATAGGCGACAACGGCATCGTCGATGGCGGCCGGGAACGGGTGTTCGGGGGCCAGGCGATAGTCGGGCAGAATCGCGGTCAAACCGGTGCGGGCCGCGATCCGTGCGAGCATCGCCAAATGGGTCAGCGACGACCCGAAAACGTAGGCGCCGCCATGGAAAAACAGAATCGTACCGGGGCGCAATGGCTCTCCGGGGGTGACGCGCAGGGCCGGAACGGAGCCAAGCGCAATTGGTTCAGCAAGGGTGCCGCGGGGCGCACGAAACACCCAACGGGCCTGAAACGTGAACCTGTGACGCGCCGTGACGGGGTCGGCAACCCCGATCAGCAGTCGTCGTTCGACCAGACGCAGCCATAGATTCAATGCCGACAGACGCAGTGACATTTCAGGCCGCCCTGCGTGTCTCGATCGCCAGCCAGATCTTTTCGGCGATGTTGACGCCATCGAAGCGCTCAAGCTCCTGAATGCCGGTGGGCGATGTGACGTTGATTTCGGTCAGCCAGTCGCCGATCACGTCGATACCGACAAAAACCTGACCCTTGTCGCGCAGAAGCGGCCCGATCCGGGCGCAAATCTCGCGGTCGCGCATCGTCAGCGCCACCTTTTCGGGCCGCCCGCCGACATGCATGTTCGACCGGGTTTCCCCCTGGGCCGGGACGCGGTTGATCGCACCGACCGGTTCGCCGTCGACAAGAATGATGCGCTTGTCGCCCTTCGCGACAGCGGGCAGGAACTTTTGCACGATCAGGGGCTCGCGGTTGATGCCGGTGAACATCTCGTACAGCGAGGCAAGGTTGCCGTCGGCCTTATGCAGCTTGAACACACCGGCACCGCCATTACCGTAGAGCGGTTTCAGGATGATGTCGCCATGCCGGGCGCGAAAGGCGCGCAGGGTTGCAAGGTCGCGGGCGATGGCGGTCGGCGGGGTCAGATCGGGGAAGTCGAGCACCAGCAGTTTTTCGGGGTAATTGCGAACCCAGAACGGGTCGTTGACCACCAGCGTCCCGGGATGGATGCGTTCAAGCAGATGCGTCGTTGTGATATACCCCATGTCAAATGGTGGATCCTGACGCAGCCAGACGACGTCGAAGGTCGACAGATCGACTTCGGTCTCGGCACCGAGCCTGAAATGGTCGCCCTTGGTGCGCTGCACGCTGATCGGCCAGCCCCGGGCGGTGATCCGCCCCTCCTGATAGGCGAGGCGGTCAGGGGTGTAGTAGTACAGCGAATGGCCGCGCACCTGCGCCTCTTCGGCAATGCGGAATGTGCTGTCAGCGTCGATATTGATCGGACCGATCGGGTCCATCTGGATGGCAACATTCAGCGGCATGGTCAGTCCTTTGATAGGGCCTTCCGATACATGGCTGAAGACGTGCGGCGGTTCAATGGGCCCGGTCTGGCCATGTCAGGCATCACAGAATGCGTTTTCGATGATCCGCACAGCGCCACCCGCATCGACGAGGGCAAGATCAAGCCGCACGTCGGTCAGTTCGCCACGTGGTTGCGTTCCGATAAATTCTGCGGCGGCGGCATAGATGCGATCCATCTGGCGCCGAGTCAACCGTTCGGCGGCACGATCGAAGGTCGTGGATTTCTTGATCTCGACGACAACCACGCCGTCGCCGCTGTGGCAGATCAGATCGATTTCGCCGGCCGTTCCGCGCCAGCGGCGGGCCAGTTCCGGCAAACCCCGACGGGCGTAGTCGCGGGCAACGATGTCTTCGGCGGCGAGACCGGACAAATAGCTGACGTGGCCGCGCCGCTGGCGATAAGATTCGGCTGGCGTGACGGACCTGATCAGCGCGCGCGGCCCGGCGTCCCCAAAGAGATCAAGCTGCGTCATTTGTCCTGTTCCAGCGCCAATGCGCGTTGATAGACTTGGCGGCGCGGCAGCCCAAGTGCCCCCGCCACAAGGGTCGATGCGTCCTTGATCCGCATGGTTTTCATCGCGTCACGCAGGGCTGAGTCGACATCGGCGTCGGCAACCTCGACCGCGCCGGCACGGCCGACAAGCACGACGATTTCGCCCTTGACCGGGCGGTCAGCAAAAATGTCATGCAGGTCGGACAATGTACCACGGCGCACCTCTTCAAAGCGTTTTGTCAGTTCGCGGCAGACGACGGCCTGTCTGTCGGCCCCCAGAATGTCGCGCAAACTAGATAACATAGACTTAAGCCGCTTTGGGGATTCATAGAATATCATGGTAAATGCGCCGTCGCGCAGGGCGGCGATCTCGCTCTCGCGCTGGGTTTTGCCCGCCGGCAGGAAGCCGACAAAAAGAAAACGGTCGGTGGGAAGACCGGACACTGTCAGCGCCGCCAAAAGCGCCGAGGCGCCGGGTGCTGCAATCACCGGCAGTCCCGATCGGATCATTGCACGGCCCAATTCAAATCCCGGATCGGCAACCAGCGGGGTGCCAGCCTCGGACACATAAGCAACCGATTTTCCGTCCTGCACGGCACGCACCAGCCGGTTACTTGCACTGTCCCCACTATGATCATGAAACGCCACGACTTGCCGCTGGTTCAAGGCGACGCCATGAATTTCCATCAGTTTACGCGCTGTTCTGGTATCTTCGGCGGCGATCAGGTCGGCCGCCGCAAGGATATCCAACCCGCGCAGCGTGATGTCTCTTGCCGCCCCGATCGGGGTCGCCACAAAGTATAGTCCGGCAGTGAGCGGCACAGCCTTGAAATTCATCCCTAGACCCTTTTGCCTCTCGCCCTATGATGGTCGCAACCTACGTGCCGTGCGATGACGCCGGCCCGTGCGTCCCAACAGAGTGAGGACTACGATGTTTGCCCGTTTGATCAGTTCCCGCAAGGCTGTCGTCCGCCTTTTCGCATTCATGTCCATATTCTGGGTGGCGGCCTGTGATCCGGTCGCCGTTGGCGGAAACCTGCCGGGACCGGCGACTGACCCTGGAGGGTCGGTGCAGGTCGCACTTTTGGTTCCGGGCGGGACCGGGGATTCTTCTGATACTTTTCTGGCGCAAAACCTTGAAAATGCGGCCCGTCTTGCCATCGCAGATCTGAACGGTGTGCAGATCGATCTGCGGGTCTACAATTCGGGTGCGACACAGGCGCAGTCGGCAGATGCCGCGACCCGGGCCGCGAACGATGGCGCAAGAATTATCCTCGGGCCATTGCGGTCTGACACAAGTGCCGCAGCAGGGGTTGCGGTTTCTGGTCGCCAGATCAACGTTCTTTCATTTTCGAACACGCCGACGATCGCCGGTGGCAACGTCTTCATCCTTGGTCAGACTTTTGAATCAACGGCAGGCCGGCTGGTCAAATACGCCGTCCGCAACGGTTTGGGCAGGATCATGATCGTGCATGGCGACGATGTTGCCGGCAACTTTGGCCGCGAAGCCATTGCCAGCGCCATCCGCTCGGGCGGCGGCACCCTGGCCGGTGTCCAAAGCTATCCGGTTACCGAATCCGGCATTTTTTCTGCCGCCCCCAGGATCGCCGCCGCGATCAATGGGTCGGACGCCCAGGCGGTATTTCTGACCGCAGGGGTGAATGCCGATCTGCCGATCATCGCGACCGCCCTGCCCGAGGCCGGCGTCAACCTTGCCGATACCCGTCTGATTGGCCTGACACGCTGGAATGCCCTTCCGCAGGCGCTTTCGCTGCCGGGTCTGCAGGGGGGACTGTTCGCGGTGCCCGACCGGCAAACCACGGCCAGTTTCGAGGCGCGCTATGCGGCCCGCTACGGATCGGCGCCGCACCCGCTCGCCGGCCTTGCCTACGATGGCATCGCCGCCGTTGGGGCCCTGGTGGCCGGAGGCCGCAATGATGCTCTGTCGCGGTCGGCCTTGACGCAAAGTCAGGGCTTTCAGGGGACGAGCGGCATTTTTCGCCTGCTGCCCAATGGATTGAACGAGCGCGGTCTTGCCGTTGCCCAGATCCGCAACAATCAGGTCGTGATCCTTGACCCAGCCCCCCGCAGTTTTGGCCGCGCCGGCCTCTAGGCCAGCGACCACGGCGCCCGAGTACATCCAGCCGGCCGCCGGCCTGATTTGTCCCGAGGCGCAGATTTTCTGCGCCGAGACGGTTCGGGCAGAGTTGCAACTTGCCTTGACCGGTTGCACCGATGGCAAGGCAGTGCGTGCCGCCACCGTGGAGGTTCTTGGCCGCGCCCGTGTCGCCGGGATGGCAACCATCGCCGCCGCCTTTGCCGCCGATCCGTTTGCCGCTCGCCCCACCACCCGGGCCTATACCTGGTTGACCGATCAGATCATCGCGATGGTGCTTGATGTGGCGCAGACCGCCCTGCATCCACTGCCCAACCCGACCGAAGGCGAACGCCTCGCGTTGGTTGCCGTGGGTGGCTATGGCCGCGGCGAGATGGCGCCGTTCAGCGATGTCGACCTACTGTTCCTGATGCCCTACAAGACTACGCCGTGGGCAGAGAGCCTGATCGAATCCATGTTGTACATCCTTTGGGATTTGAAGCTGAAGGTCGGTCATGCGAGTCGCACCGTCAAGGAATGCGTCCGGCTTGCCCGCGAAGATTACACGATCCGCACGTCGCTGCTTGAACAGCGATTTCTGACCGGCAATGCGATGCTGGCCAAATCGCTGCGGGACCGTCTTTTGGCAGAACTTTTCAAATCGACCTCTGCCGATTTCATCGAGGCCAAGCTGGCCGAGCGGACCGCACGACACCAAAAACAAGGGGGCCAGCGCTATATGGTCGAACCCAACGTCAAGGAGGGCAAGGGGGGGCTGCGCGACCTGCAATCGCTGTTCTGGATCGGCAAATACGTCTATGGCGTGCAAGATTCCGTCGACCTCATCAAGCTGGGCGTTTTCACCACCGACGAGTTCACCACGTTCAAGACGGCCGAAGATTTTCTGTGGTCAGTGCGTTGCGCCCTGCATCTGATCACCGGCCGGGCGATGGACCAGCTGACGTTCGACCTGCAAGTCGAGGTTGCGGAAAAGCTGGGATATCGCGACCACGCCGGGCGCCGCGACGTCGAGCATTTCATGCATGATTATTTTCGCCATGCGACACACGTCGGCGAATTGACCAGGATTTTTCTGACCGCGCTCGAGGCCAACCATACCAAGACCGAACCGGTGCTGCAGCGTCTGCTGAGCCGCAGAAAAACCGCCAAGGCACCTTATGCGATCAAGCAGAACCGGATCACGGTGGCGGACCCCAAGGCGTTTCTGTCGGATCCGCTCAACATGTTGCGGATCTTTGAGGAGGCCCTGCGCACCGGCACCCTGCTCCATCCGGACGCAATGCGCCTACTGGCTGCCAATCTGGATTTGATCGACGACGGCCTGCGCGAAGACCATGAATCGGCGCGGCTGTTCTTTGACACGCTGCTGAAGCATGCCAACCCGGAACGGGCCCTGCGCCGGATGAACGAATTGGGCATTCTCGGCGCGTTCATCCCGGAATTTGCCCCGGTCGTCGCGATGATGCAGTTCAACATGTATCATTCGTATACCGTAGACGAACACATCATCCAGTGCATCGGCCATCTGGCCCGGATCGAGCGCGGCGAACTGATCGAGGAACTGCCGGTTGTATCCGGCATTCTGAAACGCGGCGTCAACCGGCGGGTCCTGTATCTGGCGCTGCTGCTGCACGATGTCGGCAAAGGGCGGCCGGAAGATCATTCGGTGCTGGGGGCACAAATTGCCCGCAAGGTCGCCCCCCGTCTGGGGTTGAACAAGAAGGACTGCGACACCGTCGAATGGCTGGTCCGCTATCACCTGCTGATGTCAGACATGGCGCAGAAACGCGATATCGCCGACCCGCGCACGGTCCGGGCCTTTGCCAAGGCAGTGAAATCGGTTGAACGGCTGGATTTGCTGACAGTACTGACGGTCTGCGACATTCGCGGCGTCGGGCCGACGATCTGGAACAACTGGAAGGCGATGCTGTTTCGCGGCCTGTACAAAGCGACGAAAAACGCGTTGGAAACCGGGCTTGAGGACTTGAACCGCGAAAGCCGCGAGGCCGAGGCGAAACGGGCCTTGCGCGATTCGCTGTCGGCATGGGACGCCAAGGCACGGCGCATAGAAACCGGCCGTCACTACGGGCCCTATTGGCAGGGACTGCCGAACGCCGCGCATGTGGTCTTTGCCGGGATGCTGCGCGATCTTGGGCCGGACGCGATCGCCATTGATATCAAACCCGACCCGGATCGCGACGCGACCCGCGCCTGTTTCGCGATGTCCGACCATCCGGGGCTGTTTTCCCGAATGACCGGGGCGCTGGCCCTTGTCGGGGCAAACGTGGTCGACGCGCGCACCTATACGTCCAAGGACGGCTTTGCGACGGCGATCTTCTGGGTGCAGGACGACGACGGCCATCCGTTCGAGGAAAGTCGCCTGCCGCGTCTGCGCCAGATGATCCTGCGCACGTTGCGCGGCGAAGTGGTGGCCCGCGAGGCCTTGAAGGACAAGGACAAGATCAAGAAGCGCGAACAGGCGTTCCGGGTGCCGACCTCGATCACCTTCGACAACGAAGGCTCAGAGATCTACACGATCATCGAGGTCGATACGCGGGATCGGCCCGGTCTGCTCTATGACCTGACGCGCACTTTGGCCAACAATAGCGTCTATATCGCCAGCGCGGTGATCGCGACCTTTGGCGCACAGGTCGTCGATGCGTTTTACGTCAAGGACATGTTCGGGCTGAAGTTTCACAGCGAAGCCAAACGCGAGGCGCTGGAACGAAAGCTGCGCGAGGCAATCGAACAGGGGGCGAAACGGGCACGGGTGTAACGCGGGCAGTGTGGTGACGGTGGGTGAGGGTCTGGGTTGCGGGACGCAAGCTGACCTTGGCAACCAAGGAACCAATGGCCGCTTTTGATTGGCGGCAGATGCAAAGAGAAGTACCTCGGGCGGATTCCAGTGCGCAGGCCTCTATCGGAACGATAATAATGGGCGGCTGTTATCAAAGAAACTTCAACCGCTGCGCGCGCGCCAGCTTGCGGCGGAATGCGACAGAGCAGTCAACTCCGGCACCGTGCGCCTGAAACACGTTCTTGACCAAAACTAGGCCGAAGATGCTAACCTCGTTCATGGACGCGCTCGTCGCAGCGGTGATTCGACACCCACTGTTTTGGCACATTTGATGTTGTCCGAGGGTCGTCCGCCCCACTGACTACGATTTTTGATTTAGTGCCAGCGTGAGTAACACGCAGTTTTGCCACCAACAAATGGGCAATGAACAGATGCCAAACCGTCTTCTGCAAGTCGATGCAATCACCATCGTCGGCCTTGCGCTGGTTTTGCTGCCTCTCGAGGTCATGACACATGAAATCGGGGGTCATGCAGTCATCTGTGCCGTGACCGGTGGGCTGATACAGGATATTGGCGCTTTCTATGTAAATTGCGACGCGCCGACATTGTGGGCAGCACACGCGACGGCACTGGCCGGTGTGGCCATCGACACGACTGTGTCCTGCATAGCCTTTCTTTTGTGGAGGAGGACAACCGGTGATTTTGCCCGACTGGTGTTTTTTTATGTCTGGATCATGAAGGGTTTCGTTGCGGCGGGATATCTGCTGTTTTCAGGCATTAGTGATTCTGGTGATCTCGGCACGGCTTTGGACGCAGGAATGAGCGGTATCGCCAATCCAATCCTGTGGAGGATCGCGATTATCATGATCGGCGGTTTTGCATATTGGCGGCTCATAAGGGCTGCGATACGCGCACTGGATACAATGGTCGGCGATACACCAGAAACGCAGACCGCACGCCGGAAGATTGCGCACATCTTTTATATTACTATCGGACTGGCATCAGTGGTTGTAGGCCTACTTAATCCGGTCGGCATCATGATTACGATCATGTCGGCGGCTGCGTCGTCATTTGGCGGAAATGCTGGATTTATCTCGGTCGGTTACGCCGATCCGAAAGGGACGCAACAGCGCAAGTTCTTGATCAAACGCAACTGGTACGTATTTATTGCAGGGCTCGTGCTGTTGGGATCATTTGCGCTAATACTGGGTCCGACACTACATTTTTCTTCCTAGTTTAAAACGCTGCAACGCCCCCGGTCCGGTCAGGGACTATGTGTATGAGCGAAAATGAGGCCCCGCTAGCAAGGTAGCTGCCACGCCCGAGGCGACCGCATTAAGCCAGAAATTCGGTGGTCATTCTTTCAGTTTCCCGATACCAGACATTCTCTGCGGCAGGGAAAACCGGTAAAGCAAGCTCAAAGCCGACCCTCGCAGACAGGAAACCTACGCCGGAGGACATCCACGCCAAGACCACCGGCCTACCAACTTCCTGCTCAATTTCCCCATAGAACCCCCTGCCCCAAACCTTTAGAAGGCTGCAAAACCCATCGCGCAGGGACAGGCCCCCGTTGAAACCCATCCGCCTCGTCTCAGGCTTCGTCACCGTCGGTTTCTGGACCCTTGCCAGCCGCCTTTTGGGGTTTGTGCGCGACATCATGATTGCCGCCTACCTTGGCACCGGGCCAGTGGCAGAGGCGTTTCTTGTGGCGTTTTCGCTGCCCAACATGTTCCGCCGCTTTTTCGCCGAGGGCGCGTTCAACATGGCCTTCGTGCCGATGTTCTCGAAAAAACTGGAAGGCGATGACGACGCGCAAGGCTTTGCCACCGACGCCTTCGTCGGACTGGCCACCTTGCTCAGCTTCTTCACCATCCTTGGCATCGTCTTCATGCCGGCATTGGTCTATGCCATGGCATCGGGTTTTGCAGGGGACGAACGGTTCGACCTTGCCGTCGAATATGGTCGGCTGGCATTTCCCTACATCCTGTTCATCTCGCTGGCGGCTCTGCTGTCGGGCGTGTTGAATGCGACGGGTCGGTTCATGGCCGCCGCCGCCGCGCCGGTGCTGCTGAACCTGATCTTCATTGCGTCGATCGTGTTCAGCGCGATGATCGGCCGGCCCGCGTCGGATGCCCTTGGGATGGGCATCGACCAGGCGCTGGGTCTGCGGGTCGGCGATAGTCTGGCCCTGTCGGTGCCGCTGGCGGGTGCCGCGCAGATGGCGCTGGTCTGGTGGGCGGCGGCGCGGGCGGGGTATCCGCTGCGCCTGAAACGGCCGCGGATGACACCGGAACTGAAACGGCTGGCGATCATCGCCGGCCCGGCGGCACTGGCGGGCGGGGTGGTGCAGATCAACCTGCTGGTCGGGCGGCAGGTGGCGTCGTTCTTTGATGGCGCCGTTGCCTGGCTGAATTATGCGGATCGCCTGTATCAACTGCCCTTGGGTGTCGTCGGCATTGCCATCGGCATCGTTCTGCTGCCCGACCTGTCGCGCCGGTTGCGGGCCGGGGACACGGACGGCGGGCGCGATGCGTTCAATCGCGCGATGGAACTGGCGCTGGCCCTGACCATTCCGGCCGCCGTGGCCCTGATGGTGATGCCAGTGCCCCTGGTGTCGGTCCTGTTCGAGCGCGGCGCGTTCGGCACTGACGACACCGCCAACACGGCGGTGGCGGTGGCGGTCTATGGTCTGGGCCTGCCCGCGTTCGTGATGCAAAAGGCGCTGCTGCCGCTTTTCTTTGCTCGCGAGGATACCCGCCGCCCGTTCCACTATGCGCTGGTGGCGCTGGTGGTAAATGCCGGGCTTGCCATCGGTCTGTCGCAATATATCGGGTTCATCGCCGCCGCGCTGGGCACCACCCTTGCCGGCTGGGCGACGGTGGCGCAGCTGGCCTGGGGCGCGCGCAACATGGGGGAGGCGGCCCGCACCGATGCCCGATTCCGCCGGCGCCTGTGGCGGATCGTGCTGGCCTCGGTCCTGATGGGGGTGGTGCTGGGCGGGCTGATGGTGTTGCTGAACCCGTTCTTCGGGATCCCAAGATTGCGCTATGGCGCACTGGCGCTGCTGATCGGACTCGGGGTCGTGACCTATGGCGGCATCGGGCAGGCACTGGGGGCGTTCCGGCTGGGCGAATTCCGCCGTGCGCTGCGCCGCTGAGGCAACTTATCGTGAAATCATACCGGTTTTCGACCCAGGAATGATCAAAGTCAGGTGCGGTGTCGCGCAAGCAATGCGCAAGGCGCACGGAAGTCAGCACCCCTCAAAATTCCGAGCGGTGACATGATCATTGGCATCCGGACCCGGTGCTCTTACGGCAACTGTTGCGCCAAACTAAACGAGAGTCACTCGAAGTTTGGCCCGACGATCTGTTCAACCACTGATGCTCAAATCTCTTCCATGGTTCACTCTGGTGGATAGGCCACGAACTGGACCATGCGGCACTCGTTGGGTCCGGCACTCCCTTGTGACCGGGCCGTGTCAGGAAATGCTGGCGGAATGCTCGCGTCGCTGCAGCCGCCGCGATATGTGCTCAGCATCTCAAGCTCTCGACCTCCAATCGCCGCGCCGTGGTCTTGCAGGATCAAATGAACCTCAAGGCCGTCCGTCGACTCGATGCCCCTGTCAAAGAACGGGTTGGTCAGGGCGCCGACCGGCTGGTAGGCGGTCATCGTTAGCTTGCCATCGTTTCCGACGATGGCGCCGCCAGCATATCCCGCGTCAGATTGCACAATCTCGGATCGGACAAGCGCATCTTTTCCGGAACACGGGGCCGTCTCGCAGTTCGCTGGGGCGTTAAAAACGACCATCCAGTACGTATAGACGTTGCCCGGAATCAGGCCTTCAGTCTGAAGGCTGATGTAGATGCCATCCGCGCCGCGGATCAACGATGAGTTGGCCCCATCGACATTTGTCACTTCACCTTGCGAAGGGTGTGTTTTGACAACGCCTTCCAGTGTCGATGCCGATACGGTGATATCCGTAAAAGCAACAAGCGTTGCGGCAAGTATGATCTGTTTATGCACCTTGAGTTCCTCCAAATTTGTATGTGGTCCAAGGCTCTGATGGTTCTTGGGTTAAATCCACTTCAATAAATGAAGTCTCTGCTTTCACGCCCGACAACCGCGTTGGCAAGCATACATCGCGTAAGCTATTGATAACTTAATATTTATATTGTATTCGCTAGCCCTACTTTCGAAAAATGGCTCAACATGAACCATTTGGAAAAGGCTTTAGTTTCTGAAGTCGAGCCATCAAGCGAAATTTTTTGGGACTCTTGGGCCGCCGACAAAGTGGTATGCCCAAGCCAGATTTCGACCAGTGTTCGAATATGCGCTGACACGTTAAGATCAATGTCATAGCCCGGATCCTTGGCGCAGACTTCAGTGTCATGTGGGTCAAAAACGATCCAATAGCACTGCTTGCTTGTTGGCACACCGCTCAACAGGAACTTTGCCACACGCCGACGGCTAGGATGTTTTTTCTGAAAATTGGTCAGTTGGCGCAATTCCCAAAACAGGACATCCGGATCGAGGTTTTCGTCGGCAATAATCTCGCGCCTTAGCCAATTCTGCGACCATATCCCCATCTGATCAAGGATCGGAAACAGCGCCTCGCCGGAACGCGTCAATTGGTACTCGGGCACGTTCGAGCGCGCAGTCATTGAACGATCTAAGACCCCCGCATCCTCAAGTTGCTTGAGTCGGCTTGCAAGAGTTGCCGAGGACATGTGCGGGGCGCTTTTCTGAATGTCAGAGAACTTGGTGGCACCACAAAAGAATGCCCTCAAAATGACTGTGGTCCAACGGCTGCACATGATTTCGGATGTGATAGCGATTGGACAGTACTGCAGATAGCCTTGGGGATCTTTGCCCAATTGAACGCCTCCCAAAAACATCTTCACCGAAATCGCATTTCGATCAAGGGTGAAATTGGGGGAGGCTCGCCGCAGGTAGATTGTGTTGAAAACCCCTTGTTTCGGGCCCGATCGGCAAGTTTCATCGGGATAGAGGCGCTCCGGTCGGTTTAGGCTAGATTCGTCCTCTGGCCTGCGCGCACGGGCTCTCGGCGTCTCAAGAGCAATCTCATCGGACGTCGTCGGATTGTGCCGTTTGGCTGGAAAGTCACGGTTTTCAAGTTTCAGCCTGTTTCAACAGAATAGGCACATAGCGGTCATCTGCCGCTTTCGCTCAGGTTTCGCGGTCCTGTGACTAGCGCTGTCTGATCCGGCGCAGAAACGCCGCCCAACCGCCCGGGCCAACCAGCGGGGCCAGTGCCAGACCGGCGCCAAAACCGGTCACATCGGCGACCCATTGCGGCGAACCGCCAAACAGGATGCCGGTCAGCAATTGCCAGCCCAGCAGGATGCCGATCAACAGAAACGCCCGGAACTGGTTCGCCCCGACCGCGCCAAGGCGCAGCCACATCAGGTAGGTAAACGCCCCGATCAGCCCGTAGACCGGCGGATAGGCCCCGTAAAGCGGCTGATCGCTGGCCAGAAGGGCCGTATAGACCAGTCCGCCCGCGATGGCCGACCCGAAAAAGAGCAAAAGCACCGCGACCGGGTGAAACACCTCGCCGACGAATTTGCCCAAGGCCAGCAGCAGGACCGCGCCAAAGATCGCATGGGTCATGCTGCCATGAACAAAGGGATAGGTGACGAACCGTTTCAGCAAGTCCGGGGAAAAATCGCCCCGTTCGATCATCCAGTCAAAGACGGGCGTCCAGACGCCATAGTCCTCGATCGCGGCCAATCGCCAGCCGACGCCCTGCGGGCCGCCGATCCAGCCCTGGGCGGCCATGCTCAACGCCGCCTCGACCCCGATGACGACAAGGACAAGGGCGACAACCACGGGGGGCAGCGGATTGATCGGGTTCTGGTCCTGCATGTCTGCCTCTTGTTGCCCGCTTAGCGTTGACGGGCCTTGGCGGCATGGGTAAGCGAAGGACGGCGATAAATCCAGTCCGGACCATGACATGACAAAAACGACATTCACTCCGCGCGTGTTTTCCGGGATCAAGCCGTCGGGCGAATTGCAATTGGGCAATTATCTGGGTGCGATCAAGCGCTGGGTCGCGATGCAAGGTGGCGTGACCCCGAACATCTACTGTGTCGTCGATCTGCATGCGATCACGGTCTGGCAAGACCCCAAAGAGCTGGCGAACGGCACGCGCGAAGTGGCAGCGGGCTATCTGGCGGCGGGGATCGACCCGGACAAATCGATTCTGTTCAACCAGTCCCAGGTCGCTGAACATGCGCAACTGGCGTGGATTTTCAACTGTGTTGCGCGGGTCGGCTGGATGAACCGGATGACCCAGTTCAAGGACAAGGCGGGCACCAATGCCGAGGCGGTATCGCTGGGCCTTTATGCCTATCCGGCGCTGATGGCGGCCGATATCCTGTTGTATCACGCGACCCATGTGCCAGTGGGCGATGACCAGAAGCAGCATGTGGAGTTGACCCGCGATATCGCGGCCAAGTTCAACCATGACTTCGGTGTCGATTTCTTTCCGGCAACAGAGGCCGTCATCGACGGCCCGGCGACGCGGGTGATGAACCTGCGTGACGGCACGAAGAAGATGAGCAAGTCGGGCGAGAGCGACATGGAGCGGATCAACATGCTTGATACTGCCGACATGATCGCCAAGAAGTTCAGAAAGGCCAAGACTGACCCGGAGCCGCTGCCCGAAACAGTGGCGGGACTGAAAGACCGCCCCGAGGCGCGCAATCTGGTCGACATATACGCCGCCCTCGCCGATCTGACGCCCGAGCAAGTGATCGCACAGTATCCGGGGGCGGGTTGGGGCACGTTCAAGCCCGCGCTGGCGGATCTCGCCGTCGACAAGCTGGCCCCGATATCGGCCGAAATGACGCGACTGATGGGCGACCCGGCAGAGATTGACCGGATTTTGGCCAAGGGCGCGGAAATGGCGCGGGCGATTGCCGCCCCGGTATTGGCACGGACGTATGAGATCGTGGGGTTGCTGCGGTAGGGATGGGTCGAGACCCATCTTACCCGCGCACCATTGCCCTGCTTTGACGCAGGTTTTAATGATCCTTCGTCGCGCTTAGCTTTGGTGCCAAAGAAAGGATCACATCATGCCCAACCTCGCTCCCGCCGCCACCAGAATCGGCCATGTCCACCTCAAGGTTGCCGACCTTGACCGCGCCATCGGGTTCTACCGCGATGTCCTTGGGTTCGCGGTGATGCTGCACTACGGCAGTGCCGCCGCTTTCCTGTCGGCGGGCGGCTATCACCACCATATCGGGCTGAACACCTGGGAAAGCGCGGGCGCGACCCCGCCGCCGCCGGGGCATACCGGCCTTTATCACACGGCGTTTCTCTATCCCGACCGCAAATCGCTGGCGCAGGTTCTGCAACGTGTTCTAGATGCCGGGATTCCGGTTGACGGTGCCGCCGATCACGGGGTGTCCGAGGCGATTTATCTGCGCGACCCGGATCAGAACGGCGTCGAGCTTTATGTTGACCGGGCCGAGGCCGACTGGCCGCGCGATGCCGACGATGCCCTGAAGATGGTCAACGCCCCGTTTGATCTGCGCGCCCTGCTGGCCGAGGCGTAAAGCGTCACAATTCTGAATCAGACTCAGCTCATCAAGGGTGGGCCCGATCCGAGGTCTGTCCGTCCCCCGATCCCGGCACTGTCGGCCCGTCCCGCGCCGACCCCTTCTGGCGCGCCCGCGATTCCCCGCACGGGCGCGCCTTTTTTCATTGTGGCACGGGTTGATACCCATCTTGCAGGCCGTGTCGAAAACCTGCGATCTGGGTAAGTGCGACTCCTCCGGGGGGAGCAATTACGACAAAATGAAGCTGAGATCGCTCGTGCTTCCTCCGAGCCGATTTTCCGCTGGGAGGCCCATCGGGGGGCAGCGCCCCTCTGGACCCCGACGCGGACGCCCCTTAGGTTGCTGTGCAGGGAGATCAGCATGGCGACCGGCACCAACATCCGCACATATTTCAATGGCACCTGGCACGCAGGCGATGTTCCCATCATGCAGGCGGCCGATCACGGGGCCTGGTTGGGCAGCACGGTGTTTGACGGGGCGCGGCTGGTGGACGGGCTGGCCCCCGATCTTGAGGTGCATTGCGCCCGCGTCAACCGATCCGCCACAGCGCTGATGCTGACGCCGACGGTCAGCACTGCGGACATGGTTGCGATCGTCCGCGAAGGGCTGGCGCAGTATCCCAAGTCCGCCGCCCTCTATATCCGGCCGATGTATTGGGGCATCGACGGTGGTTATGGGGCGATCATGCCGCAGGAAAATTCGACCGGGTTCGCCGTTTGTCTCGAGGAAATCCCGATGCCACCGCCGAGCCAGACGACGACCCTGACGACCACCCGCTTCCGCCGTCCGGTGCTGGAGGATGCCGTCGTCACCGCGAAGGCGGGTTGCCTATACCCCAACAACGCCCGGATGCTGGCCGAGGCGCGCCAAAAAGGGTTTGACAATGCCCTTGTCGCCGACGCCGTGGGCAATGTGGCCGAAACCGCCACCGCCAACATCTTTATCGTCACCGATGGCGTGGTGCAGACGCCGATCCCGAACGGCACGTTTCTGGCCGGGATCACCCGGGCGCGGCATATGGCCAATCTGGCCGCCGATGGAATCGCCGTGCAGGAAAAAGTCCTGACATTCGACGATGTGCGCAATGCCGACGAAGTGTTCCTGTCGGGCAACTTTGCCAAAGTGACGCCGGTTGCCGCATTTGACGACCGGCAATATCAGACCGGGCCGATGACGCGGCGGGTGCGCGAGATGTATTGGGATTGGGCGGCCGCTGCCGGATGACGCGGGGGCGTTCAGGTCCCACGAGAAAGTCCAACATCATGAATAACCTCTGCAAAAGAGCCTTTTCTGCAGCCCTGATCTTCTCGGTTGTGGCGTGGGGTCATGCAGCGATTGCCGATGACCTGACTGAAGCCACCTCGCTGATCACTTTGAACACGCGGACCTTCGATATGCGCGCGGACATCACTGATCTGCGCCGGGACGACAATTTCATCCCCCTTCTGGATGTGGATTGGATCAATCAGGTTCTGACAGCCGATCCGTATCTGAACAGGATTGTCGTACATATCGAGTTATGGCCTGACGCACTTCGTAACAGTTGGCCAACACTGGAACCGCAGCACTTCTATCCCGTCGTCGATGGTATCCCTGAAGCATTCCAGGTCGATGGCATGCTTGCGAGAGCGGGACAGGAGTCGTTCCGTTCGATCCTCCTCGTCCCGATCGAAGACCCGTACGATTTTCAGGTTCGATGCTCTAAGAAATCGGTTGACGTGGCAATTGATACGTATGTCTTCGGAGCTTGTTTCGTACGTGCATCCTACCCGCCTGATCCACGGATTGTCCTTTTAGCGCGCATCTATCAGCCGGGTGTGAAGCCATTCCATTTCCGCGAGATCGCCCACCGCATGAGGGAGATTGCGCTCTGCCTCGACGTGACTGATGCAGTCGCTGCAGGCTCGTATGAGCCTGCGCCTTATATTCAGCCCGGTGACATTTTGCCCGATATGACTGACTGCCATCGCGTCACCTCCTAGCGGACTTATCCCCGTTGCCACCCGCCCGCCGTTGCGCCAATATCCGCAACGGATCAGGGAGACCCGTCAGATGCGCAAGTTTCTTGTCGTGCTGGATGACAGCCGCGAATG
>JBBKXP010000377.1:0-7006 GCA_037969545.1 Paracoccaceae bacterium
TGGCGGCAAGGGCGGCGGCGGGCGGCCTGACATGGCGCAGGGTGGCGGGGCGTCTGCCGCCAATGCACCCCAAGCCATCGCAGCGGCGGAAAAAGTGATCGGAGCAGCATCATGACCGCACTCTGGATCGCCCATGTCCGCGTCACTGACCCTGACCGTTACGGCGAATACGCCAAACTGGCAACCGGGGCGATCACCGCCCACGGCGGCGTCTTCCTCGCCCGTGGCGGTGCCTATGAACAATTGGAAGGTCAGGACAGACCGCGCAACGTGGTCGCCCGATTTCCCAGCCTTCGTGCTGCACATGACTGTTATTTTTCAGAAGCTTACCAAGAGGCCCTCAGCTATGCTAAAGGTGCTGCGGAACGCGAGTTGAGCATCGTCGAAGAAGCCTAGGATGCGCAAACTGCCCATCCCGTTCCCCTAGCTTGCCTTGGCCTGCCGTTTACGTTCGTGCGAGTCCAGGAAACGTTTGCGCAGCCGGATTGCGTTCGGTGTGACTTCGACCAACTCGTCGTCATCGATATAGGCGATGGCCTGTTCCAGCGACATCGTGACCGGCGTCGTCAGGCGCACTGCCTCGTCCGTGCCGGATGCGCGAACGTTGGTCAGTTGCTTGCCTTTCAGCGGGTTCACTTCAAGATCGTTGTCGCGGCTGTGTTCGCCGATGATCATGCCGGTATAAACGTTTTCCTGTGCGCCGATGAAGAACTTGCCGCGATCCTCGAGCTTCCACAGCGCGTAGGCCACCGAGATGCCGTTTTCCATCGAGATCAGCACACCCTGTCGCCGTCCCTGGATCGGTCCCTTGTAGGGGGTCCAGCCGTGGAACAGCCGGTTCAGCACACCCGACCCGCGCGTATCGGTCAGAAATTCGCCGTGATAGCCGATCAGGCCGCGCGACGGGACGAGGGCGATGATCCGGGTCTTGCCTGCACCCGCCGGTTTCATTTCGACCAGCTCGCCCTTGCGGGGGCCGGTCAGCTTTTCAACGACCGAACCTGTGTATTCATCATCGACGTCGATGGTCGCTTCCTCGATCGGTTCCATCCGCACGCCGTCTTCGGTCTTGAAAATGACCTGCGGGCGCGAGATCGACAGCTCGAACCCCTCGCGGCGCATGTTTTCAATCAGCACGCCCATCTGCAATTCTCCGCGCCCGGACACCTCGAAGGCGTCTCCGGTGGGCGTATCGGCGACCTTGATCGCCACGTTCACCTCGGATTCGCGCATCAGGCGTTCGCGGATGACGCGGCTCTGCACCTTTTTACCGTCACGTCCGGCAAGCGGCGAGTCGTTGATGCCGAAAGTCACGGTGATCGTCGGCGGGTCGATGGGCTGTGCCGGCAGCGCGTCATTGACGCTGACATCGCAGATCGTATCGGCAACCGTTGCTTTGGACATGCCCGCAAGGGTCACGATATCGCCGGCTTCGGCCACCTCGATGGCCGACTGCGACAGGCCCCGGAATGCGAGGATTTTCGACACCCGGAACTGTTCCAGCTTGTCACCATTGCGCGACAACGCCTTTACTGTTTCACCGGCCCGCAGCGTGCCCGCTTCGACCCGGCCGGTCAGAATGCGGCCGATAAAGGGATCGGCGGACAAGGTCGTCGCCAACATCCGGAATGGTTCGCTGCGCGCTGCGATCTGTGCCGGGGCAGGGACGTGGGCGACCACGAGATCGAACAGGGCGTCGAGGTTCTTGCGCGGCCCGTCCAGCCTAGTGTCGCACCAGCCAGCGCGGCCCGAGGCGTAGAGATGCGGAAAATCAAGCTGATCGTCGTCGGCCCCGAGGTTGGCGAACAGATCGAAGCATTCGTTCAGGGCGCGGTCGGGTTCGGCGTCATGTTTGTCGACCTTGTTCAGCACCAGAATTGGGCGCTAGCCAAGGGCAAGAGCCTTGGAGGTCAGGAATTTGGTCTGCGGCATCGGACCTTCGGCGGCGTCGACCAGCAGGACAACGCCATCGACCATCGACAGAATGCGCTCAACCTCGCCGCCGAAATCGGCGTGGCCGGGGGTGTCGACGATGTTGTTCCGCTTGCCCTTCCATTCGAGCGAGGTGCATTTGGCCAGAATGGTGATGCCGCGTTCGCGTTCGATGTCATTGCTGTCCATCGCCCGTTCCGCGACTGCCTGATTGTCACGAAACGCGCCGGATTGCTTGAGCAGTTCATCCACAAGGGTGGTCTTGCCGTGGTCGACGTGCGAGATGATCTCGATATTGCGGATGTCCATGAATTTCAGCCTTCAGATGGGTTGCGCGGCCCATAGCCTGCCTTGCATTGAATGACCAGAGCCGACGTGGCGCGGCTGTCGGGCACCCCTCATGCGCAACGGGGCGCCCGAGGACGCCCCGCAATTCATCAGTGATAAAGCCGGATCAGTAGCTGCGGAAACCTGCGAACATCCGGCCTTCGTCGCGGTGACGACCACCGACGCCGGCACCGAACATTGCTGTGGCCCCCGCAATCAGGAACGCCGCTGCCAGGATAAAGCCGGTCAAGACTGCAGCACGTCGTGCTGCATCTGCTGCATCGCGGGCCTGCGCCGCAGCAGCGTCAAGCGCCGCAGCCGCATCGTCGCGGATTTGGGTGACTTCGGTGACGGCCTGATCAATCCGTGCGTTTGCCTCTGCTTGCGTCAATGTCGAATTGGCGGCCATTTCTTCGGCCAGCAAGGCGCGGTTTTCATCCGTCAGTTCACCGGTCCGGGCGACCTCGACCATCACGTCGCGCGCGGCAGGCGAGATCGAAGCATTCGGGTCGATGCTTTCTCCGGTGCCGCGCAACAGGCGATTGTTGATCGCTTGGATCGGATTGAACGATGACAGATCAAAACCGTTGGCCTGTGCGACGTCGGTTGCGCCCGAGGCCGCCGAACTGACCGCGCTACCGACGCCCTGTGCCGCTGTGGCGGCGACATCGGCAGCACCCGAAGCAACCGCTCCGGCGGTGTTGGCGGCGGTGCCAACGGCACCCGTGATGATCCAGAAACTGACAACGACACCCAAGCCCCAGACAACGAGACCGTGCATCGCATCACGCGCCGAAACTTCGTCGGCGCTGGCGCCGTCGACCCGGCGACGCAAACGTCCGGCGACATAGCCGCCTGCACCATATGCAGCCAGAAGGCTGATAACAGCCCATAGGCCGGTCAGGATCAGCGCCCAAAGTGCGCTGCCTTCACCGACCTGCGCGGAAACCACGGACAGACCCAGTGCCGCACCGAAAGAGGTGAACACCAGACCGATGGCGACGGCCACGGTGCTGCCAGCAAAGATCGCCGGCCAGTCGGCATAGGAACCGTCGTGCGAAGAGCGGGGCGCGCTTGCAGCGGCGCGGGCTTCTGCTTGCGGGTCCATATCAGCTCAGACCCAGCAGCGACAGGACGGCAAGAACGACGACCACCAAGCCGACAAGATAAATAATACCACTCATGGGAGAATCCTTCGATATTGTCACACAGGTGAAGACCCTGTATTTCTGTGACATCAACTCGGCATGTGGTCATTTGTTCCCGAAAAGTTTGCAGACCCGTCCAATTTTCGGTTCTGGCCAATGAAATAGGGGCAATCGCCATTGGCAACTGCCCCCACCCGTAACCCGAAAACCGGTTGTCAAATTGCCTTCTTGAGGTTCTCGTCAACCTTGGCGAGGAAACCTTCAGTGGTCAGCCATTTCTGGTTCGGCCCGACCAGCAACGCCAGATCCTTGGTCATGTCGCCGCTTTCAACGGTATCCACCGTGACCTTGTTCAACGTCTCGGCAAACTTGGCCAGTTCAGCGTTGCCATCCAGCTTGGCCCGATGCGCCAGACCGCCGGTCCAGGCATAGATCGAGGCGATGGAGTTGGTGCTGGTCGCCTCGCCTTTCTGGTGCTGGCGGTAGTGGCGGGTGACCGTGCCATGTGCCGCTTCGGCCTCGACCGTCTTGCCATCCGGGGTCATCAGCACAGATGTCATCAGGCCCAGCGATCCGAACCCCTGCGCCACGGTGTCCGACTGCACATCGCCATCGTAGTTCTTGCAGGCCCAGACATAGCCGCCATTCCACTTCATCGCACAGGCGACCATGTCGTCGATCAGCCGGTGTTCGTAGTGGATACCCTTTTTCTTGAATTCGACCTCGAATTCTTCCTCGTAAACCTTCTGGAACAGTTCGAGGAAGCGGCCGTCATATTGCTTGAGGATCGTGTTTTTGGTCGAAAGGTACACCGGCCAGCCAAGATTCAATCCATAATTCAACGACGCACGGGCAAAATCAAGGATCGACTCATCGAGGTTATACATCGCCATCGTCACACCCGAACCGGGGGCATCGAACACCTCGTGCTCGATCACCTTGCCATCCTCGCCGGTGAATTTGATCGTCAGCTTGCCCTTACCGGGAAACTTGAAATCGGTGGCGCGGTATTGGTCGCCGAAGGCGTGGCGACCGACGACGATGGGCTTGGTCCAGCCGGGAACAAGGCGGGGGACGTTCTTGCAGATGATCGGCTGGCGAAAGATCACCCCGCCAAGGATGTTGCGGATCGTCCCGTTCGGGCTGCGCCACATCTTTTTCAGGCCGAATTCCTCGACCCGCGCCTCGTCCGGGGTGATCGTCGCGCATTTGACGCCGACGCCGTACTTCTTGATCGCATTCGCGGCGTCCACGGTGATCTGGTCGTCGGTTTCGTCGCGCGCCTCGATCCCGAGGTCGTAGTATTTCAGGTCAATGTCGAGGTACGGCAGGATCAGCTTTTGCTTGATGAAATCCCAGATGATCCGGGCCATTTCATCGCCGTCGAGTTCGACAACGGGATTGGCAACTTTGATCTTTGTCATGTGGTGCGTCCTTTGGCTGATCGGCTCGGCATCTCATAATCCAAGACCGACGGATTGAAAAGGCGGTATACAACGGCATACTGTAAGCCGCGCCAAGCGTCGGACGGATGTCCAGCGCTGCACCACCACGCCTGCAAAGGCCGCCGGCAGCGTAAAGTGGAACAGGTCGGCCCTGATCGCGGCCCGTCAGGGCGTCAATGACCGGCAGCGCCGTCGTCGGTCGCGTTCATGATCTTCTGGTCGCTCAGATCGACGCGGGCCTTGCCGGATTTCGCCGCCTGCGCCTGCAGGGTTTCGATATATTTGCGGGCGCGTTTTTCAGCCAGACGGACCCGCACGGCAGTCAGAAAAGCCTCTTGGGTGGTGGTCGAGGTGTCGCCAAGTACTTTGGAAATCTTTTCCAGCACCGTGGGATCGCCCAAAGCCTCGGCAACATTGATGGCGTCTTTGGCAAGATCATCCGCCAGATCGTCAACGATACTCATGCCGCGCTACCGGGACGATTCCGTCAACCGGCGGCTGACGTAGGCACTGACGGTGTCGATCATCCCGTCCATATGCGGGTCTTCAAAAAAGTGTCCGGAACCCGGGACGACGTCGTGGGTGATAGTGATGCCCTTTTGCTCGTGCAACTTGTTGACCAGCGCGACGGTATCGGCCGGTGGTGCAACCCGGTCGGCGGCGCCGTTGATGATCAGGCCGGACGCCGGGCAGGGTGCAAGGAACGAAAAGTCGTACATGTTGGCCGGCGGACTGACGCTGATGAACCCGGTGATCTCGGGGCGGCGCATGAGCAATTGCATGCCGATCCACGCCCCGAATGAAAAACCGGCGACCCAGCAATGCTTGGCGTTGTTGTTCATCGATTGGAGGTAGTCCAGGGCACTGGCGGCATCGGACAATTCGCCGACACCCTGATCGTATTCGCCCTGCGACCGTCCGACACCGCGAAAGTTGAACCGCAAGACGGTAAAGCCCAGTTTGTAAAAGGCGTAGTGCAGGTTATACACGACCCGGTTGTTCATCGTGCCGCCAAATTGCGGATGCGGATGCAGCACGATTGCAATCGGCGCATCGCGGTCTTTTTGCGGGTGGTAACGGCCTTCCAGACGGCCTTCGGGACCGGGAAAAATCACTTCGGGCATGGGTGTCCCATTCTGTTCGTGCCTGCGTCGGCGCTGGTGAATTCTTGACGAAAACTCTCAGGCACCTTAGAAGGATTCTAAATTAGGGCCGCGCGGCCCCTTGGCTTTGCCCGAAGTACTCAGGCCATCGGGTGACGTCAATGAAATTGCGCCCAAATAAGGCCAGTTGCGTGGGGGAACGCGATGAAACTCAGCACCAAGGGACGATATGCGATGGTGGCGCTGGCCGATCTGGCCCTGCAGCCGATCGGCGCACTGGTGTCGTTGGGCGAGATTTCCAAGCGGCAGGACATATCGCTGCCCTATCTGGAGCAGTTGTTCGTCAAACTGCGCCGCGCCGATCTGGTGGATTCCGTGCGCGGCCCCGGCGGTGGCTATCGGTTGGCCCGTGCGGCCGCCGAAATCCGGGTGTCAGAGATCTTGTGCGCGGTCGATGAGACGGTCAGCGCCATGCACAAGGGTGCGGGTGCCAGTGGTGGTGCGTCCGGGTCGCGGGCGCAATCCCTGACCAACCGGTTATGGGAAGGACTTTCAGCGCAGGTCTACGTTTTCCTGCATCAGGCGCGATTGTCGGATGTGGTCGGCAATGGGCTCGCCCCCTGTCCGGCGGTGCCGGCCTTGTTCGAGGTCGTTGACGAATGAGCCTGTGCCGACAAAGCCCAGCCAGTCTTGCACGTGTCGGACCGGGGGCCGTTTGCCCCCGGACCCCCGAGAACATTCATCGCCAAAAGAAGGCAGGAGTGTGATGGGCCGCGTCTACCTCGATCACAATGCCACCACGCCGTTGCGCGACGAGGCTCGCGCTGCGATGCTTGCGGCAATGGAGATTTGCGGGAACCCGTCGTCGGTTCATGCCGAGGGCCGTGTCGCCAAGGGCGTTGTCGAGACCGCACGGGCGCAACTGGCTGAGGCGGTGGGTGCCTCGGGAGCGGATATTATCTTTACCTCGGGCGCGACGGAGGCGGCGGCCCTGGCGCTGGCGGGTCGGGGTCTGCGCGCCGGCGCGGTCGAGCACGATGCGGTGCAGGCA
>JBBKXP010000378.1:0-7914 GCA_037969545.1 Paracoccaceae bacterium
GATGGGCGGCAATCAGTGCGGCGACCTCGGTCAGCCTGTCAGCCGTGCCGTGCATCTTCCAGTTTCCGGCGGCAAGTTTGCGGCGCATGAGTCTACTCCAGATTGGACAGGGCGCGGCGGGCCCACTCGCAGGCCAGTTCGGGATCGTCCAGCGCCGCTTCGGGCAGGGTCCAATACCCCATGCTGCGCCCGTCATCCATGGCGAATATGCGCGATCCGGCGGCGTCCATCTCGGCCGCAAAGACGTCCTTGGCCTTGAGGTAAAGCGTCCCGTCGCCGCCCAGAATGGCGAATATCTGACCGTCAGCGTAAATCGTAAGGCCACCCATCATCTTGCGCCCGGTGATTGTTCCGAGGTCAGCGAAAAGATCCTTGGCAAAAGCGATTTGAGCGTCCGAAACGCTCATTGGGCGGAAAGTTTCTCGTCGAACTTGATCGATTCGCCGCAGCCGCAGGCATCGACGACATTCGGATTGCGGAACTTGAACCCGGATTCCAGAAGCGAGGTTTCATAGTCGATTTCGGTGCCGAACAGGAACATCTGCGCCATCGGCGCGATCATCACCCGCGCCCCGTCCTGTTCGACCACCTCGTCCAGTGCGTTGACCTCGGTCACATAGTCCATGGTGTATTCCATGCCGGCACAGCCGCCTTTCTTGACGCCAATGCGCAAACCCTGATGGATGTCGCGCGCCATCAGGCGCGCAATCTGCGCGGCGGCGCGCGGGGTGATCGTGACGGCTTGTTTGCCGGGGATGCCGAACATTGCGGTACTCCTTTGCTGACCAAGGTAAGCGCCAACGGTCGCTTGCTCAAGTGGTCAGCTGAAAAGACCGACTGGCGGCGCGGTCAGACCGGGAAAAACGGCTGCCGGATCGGCGAGGCCCATGTGGGCTGTCATGATCTCGGACAGAACGGCGCGGTAATCGGTGGTGACGGCCAGATCGGCACCTTCCTCGAGTGTGTCATTGGCCAACCCCGGCCATTTACCCAACAGCCGCCCGCCCTTGGACTGCGGTCCCAACACCAGCATCGCGCCGGCCCGCCCGTGATCGGTGCCACCTGACGCATTGGCGCGCAACCGCCGTCCAAATTCCGACATCACGACGACGCTGACATCCTGCTGCAAGGGTCCGAGGTCGCGCCAGAACGCCATCAGCGATTGCGACAGCCCGCCCAGCAAGTCGCCAAATTGGTCCGCTTGCCGCGCATGGGTGTCCCAACCTCCGTAATCGACAGTTGCGATGCGCAAACCCAAGTCAGATTTCAGGGTCCGCGCTACGGTCAGCAGCGAACCTGACAGGCCATTTTCGGGGTAGTCATAGGCCGGCTGGTATGGCGTGAATTCGCCCTGATCGGGTAACCAGAACCGGTCTTGCAGGGTCTGGCTGAGTGCCAGAAGATCGGTCGTCGTTGCCCCCAGTTTGGCGTGGCTGCCAAATCCAGCGGCAAGCCGCGCCCGCAGCGCTGGGGCCAGCCAGTGTCCCGGTGCAAGGGTCAGTTCGGACAGGTCTGGGGCGACGGCGGCACGCGATCCGCGCAGCGATTCCGGCATCGACTCACCCACCGCGAGAGCAGGTAAAGGCCCGCCGGGGTTCTCCTGCCGCAGCCAGCGACCGAGCCAGCCGCCGGTCGTCACATCCGGGCTGGCCCGTTCGATCCGCGCCTCGGCGTCGAAATGGCTGCGTGTCGCCTCGATCAGCCCGGTGGCATGGACGATGCTCAGGTCGCCCGCGTGGAAAAGTTCAGCGATGTCTACGCCAGCCGGATGCATCCGAAAATCGGCATCGGCAAGGCCATCACCCAATGCGATACCCCCGCCATCGCCGTAGCGCGGCACCCGCAGATCGAGGCTGCGGGCCTCGATGTAATGTGGATCTGCGGTCGGGCTGACCATGTTCAGTGCGTCCGCCCCGCCGCGCAGAAAGATCACCACAAGGATTGGCGCACCCATCGCGACCCCCTAACGCCACATGAACTGCGGCGAGATCACCGCGAAGGCCAGCATTGCCACCGACAGGTCGTGGCGTTCGTCGGCATCATCGGGCAGCGGTTCCGCAGGATCGCGATCGAGGCCGCTGAACAGTTCGGGCAGCCGGTCGGCCTTGTTGCCCTGCACCTGCACGACCCAATGGGCCGCCAGATCGCCGATCGTTTGCACGTCCTTCGGTAGGTCGGTCCCCAAACGGGTCCGTGTCACGCCGAACCAGTCGTCGTGCGCATAAAGCGCCATTTCGATCTGCCGGATCAGCACGGTCGATGTCGCCCAGTCGTCGGTGCGGTCGGGGTGGCCGTTGGGTGGCGGCAGGGTATGCTGCATCCAGCCCATCCGCGACAACTGCCAGTGAAACGCATTGTCGGGGCAATCGATCGTGGCGCCGCTGGCCCGGTAAATGGCCGCCATGAATTCGAACGGGCGGCGCAGTTTCGTTGGCGGTGTGGCAAAAGCCGGATCGGCAACCAGAGCCCGGATCACCTGGGCAATCTGGTCTGGTGCGTCCGCCTGGCCAAGGAACACCGCGACCAGCCGGTCGACAAGGGTGGCATCGGGATCGTCGGCCAGCAGGCGGCGGGCGATCTTGGTGCAGATGAATTGTGCGGTGCCAGGATGCGCCGCAAGCATGTCCAAAATATCCTCGCCATCGGCCAGCGGGGCACGGTTGGGCGGAAATTCGCGGCCAAGGATACGTTTCTGGTAGGGATCGTGCCAGGCCTCGACATAGTGAAATAGCCCGGTTTTCGGCGTTGCTACCCCATCGGACACGTAGCGTCCGTCACCAATGGTCCAGCCGGTAAATGCGCGGGCCACTTCGTAGACGTCCTCGTCGATGTAGCCGACCGCGTGTCCATCCGCGCCCATCGGCACATCGGACCAGCGGTTTGCGTGGTCGTTGAGGTAATTGCCTGCCCCCAAGGTATGCAGTTCCAGCAATTCGCGCGCCCAGTTTTCGTTGGCAGGACTGGCGCGGCTGTCGGCATTGTTGAGATAGACCAGCATTGACGGGCTTTTGGCGACATGCCCCAGCAGGGTGCGAAAATTGCCCAGCGCATGACGGCGTAGCCCGGCATCATACTGCGGAAAGAATACCGCAACGAATTCGTCCTTTTGCGAATGGACGTTGAAATGGTCGTGCCAGAACTGCGTCAGCACTTCGCGCAGTTGCGCCGGCGCATGCACCGCGCGGGTCAGCGCCGCCGCGATAACTTCGTCGGCGGGGCGGATCCGTTCGGCGTAGGACATCGGGGTTTCCCAGTCGACCAGCACCAAAAGGTCGCCAGGATCGGTCCGCAGCGACGACAGGGGACGCAGTTCGTCGATGCCAGGCCAACCGTGGCCTTCGCCATCGTCGTCGGCATCGTAGCGCATGCGCAAGGTCTGGGCTGCGAGACGCGCATCAATTGCGGCGTCGTGTGCCGGTCGGTCAATTTGATCGGCAAGCCAGGCATCCTGGCCAAGTCTTGCCAGCGCCCGCCGCTCTTCCGCAGTGGCGCCGAATGTCAGGCGGTTCAGCAGGACCTCGTCAGGGTCACGGGTTTCGGCCGCAACCGGATCGGCGGCAAGCGCCGAAATGGCGCATGACATCAAAAGAGAAAGGTTGAATGCGCGGCGGGTCAACATCGACGATGAACTAGCCTTGGGTCATCCGAATTGAACTTAGCTCAATTTTCCGCACTGCAAAAGGAATTCAGTGCAAGAATTGCGCCGAAAGGCGAGACCGCGCCGCCTACATGAACCCAAGTTCAAGGCGGGCCTCGTCCGACATCATTTCCATGCCCCACTGCGGTTCGAAGGTCATCGCGACTTCGACCTGCTTCACCCCCGGCAAGGGTTCGATGGCATCGGCCACCCAGCCCGGCATCTCGCCCGCGACAGGGCAACCGGGGGCGGTGAGCGACATCGTTATATTGACCGCATTCTCGGCGTCGATCTGGATGGCGTAGATCAATCCCAGATCAAAGATATTCACAGGAATTTCAGGATCATAGACAGACCGGCACGCTTGAACGACGTCGTCGTACAGCGGATGATCCGTGCTTGATGGGGCAATCAGCGGCGTGCCTTCGATCTTGCTGTCGTGTTCGGTCATCCGATCCTCGCCGGTTAATCCTGACTATTCATATAGGGTTTTGTCCGTGGCGGGTAAAGGGCGGGGTGGGCACAAGCTGGCCATTGGTGCGACATTGCCGATTATTTCAAGTTGCGGTGGATTATCCGATCTACACAGCGGCGGTGATTGCAGCGCCCAAGTCCAAGGCGGGCGTTTTTTCGGCCGAAAGATGCGACGGGGTGGTTTTCAATGCTGCGTCTTGCGCTATCAGGGCGGCGAAAGGGGAACGATGTGGCTGGATTTTCGTTTCAACTGAACGCGACTGACGGCAAGGCTCGCACCGGGGTCATCCAGACACCGCGCGGCGACATCCGTACCCCGGCTTTCATGCCCGTCGGGACTGCGGCGACGGTTAAGGCAATGCTGCCCGAAAGCGTCGCGGCGACAGGGGCCGATATCCTGCTGGGCAATACCTATCATCTGATGTTGCGCCCGACGGCAGAGCGTATTGCGGCGCTTGGTGGTCTGCATCGTTTCATGAACTGGGATCGACCGATCCTGACCGACAGCGGCGGATTTCAGGTGATGAGCCTCGCCTCGTTGCGGAAACTGACCGAAAAAGGCGTGACCTTCAAAAGTCACATTGACGGATCGAAACATGAACTGACGCCTGAAAGGTCAATGGAGATCCAGGCGCTTTTGGGGTCCGACATCGTCATGGCTTTTGACGAGTGTCCGGCTTTGCCTGCCGATGACGCAAGGATCGCCGAAAGCATGCGCCTGTCGATGCGTTGGGCGCTGCGCAGTCGGGACGCGTTTGGCGATCGTCCCGGGCATGCACTGTTCGGCATTCAGCAGGGCGGACTTAAACATGATCTGCGTGCCGAAAGTGCTGAAAGTCTGACAGCCATCGGATTTGACGGCTATGCCATCGGTGGGCTGGCGGTCGGCGAGGGGCAGGCGGCGATGTTCGATATGCTGGACGTTGCCCCGGCGATGCTGCCGACGGACCGGCCGCGCTATCTGATGGGGGTGGGCAAACCTGACGATATTGTCGGTGCCGTGGCGCGCGGCATCGATATGATGGATTGCGTTCTGCCCAGCAGGTCAGGACGCACCGGTCAGGCGTTTACCCGGCGCGGCGTCGTCAACATCAAGAACGCCCGACATCGCGACGATCCGCGCCCCCTGGACACGGGATGCGGGTGTCCGGCCTGTTCAAACTATAGTCGTGCCTATTTGCATCATGTCTTTCAAGCCCAGGAGATGATCAGCGGGATGCTTTTGACTTGGCACAATCTGACCTATTATCAGGATCTGATGGCGGCGATGCGGTCTGCGATCGCTGCGGGCACATTTCCGGCATTTCTGGCGGACTACGACAGCCGAAAAGCGGTCGGAGATATTGAGCCGACTTAAGCTGCTGCGGGATCCGGCACGGGGCGCGGCCCTGTGGCCAATCCCCAATAATGGCGGACGGCAAGCGGGATCGCAAAGCCTCGCAATTCGTCGCCGAAACTGTCATCAAACCAGCGTGCCAACGCGACCCCGGGGCTCAGCGTGTCGTGGGTGATCTCGCTCAGGATGAGGCAACCATTTTCTTCATCGGTCAAAGTGATGGACACAATCATGTCTTCGGCACCTGTCGGATCGGACCGTTCGAGCAGGTAACGGCATGAAAAGCCAGGGTCGCGGTCAAGAAAGGTCATCGTGACCTCGTCCATCCGGTGTTCGGTGTTTCTGAAGCGCAAATAGAGCGTGTCGTCGTCATCGGGATCGTGATCATAGTCGATCAGGGTGCCAGACCAGTGATCGTCGGGATGCGCCGCACCGGGCACCAAAGTCGACCAGACTGCCGTTCGCGGTTGCGCGATCCAAGATTTGCGCTGGCTCGTCAGACGCAACAGGACACCGGCGCGGTCCAACCAGGTGCCATAGAATCCAAGATAGGCCAAACCGGCGAAACCTGTGGCCAGCACGAGAATCAGCAGGGGCGACAAAGGCAGAGAACTTGCGATCAGAAGGCCAACCGCCGCAGCCTCGGTCATCTTGCGCGAACCCGGGAGCAAGCGCAGCATGGCGATGACCAGAATGAGCGCGGCGAACCCCGCCGTTGCGATCCCCGGATCGAACCCGAGGCCAAGGTATGCCGCAGCCATACACGCCATCACGACAAAAGTGATCCGCCGGCGTTGGTCGTAAATGCGCAGTCGCATGACACCTCTGGGTTGCAAGAATTCTGACAGGGAATGCTCGTAATGGTTCGCTTGGCACTCGGTCACGCTGGGCCTTGCGGACAGGATGCAGAGAGAATGCGGCTATCACGCGGCGACTTGGTGGCAATTTGCAGGACTTGCCCCTTGCCCAGTGTCGGTCAAAGAGGCAAGGTGCGCCGCACAGGTGACGCTTGAAAATGCGCGTGCCGCGCCCCATTTCAAACGTCTGAAAGGAGCCGGATCAAGGTCGCCGCCAAAGGGGCCGCATCCGACTGCCATTGATAAGGACAAGAGCATGCAAGAACCCCTGAGCCATTCCTATCCGGTGTTGCCGCTGCGCGACATCGTCGTATTCCCGCACATGATCGTGCCGCTGTTCGTGGGCCGTGAAAAATCGGTCCGCGCATTGGAAGAAGTCATGGCGGACGACAAGCAGATCCTGCTGTCCAGCCAGATCAACCCCGGCGAGGATGATCCGAGCAAGGACGGCATATATGACGTCGGCGTGCTGGCCAATGTGCTGCAACTGCTGAAGCTGCCCGACGGGACCGTCAAGGTTCTGGTCGAAGGCCGTGCCCGGGTGCGCATCACCGAATACCTCAAGAACGATGATTTCTTCGAGGCGCGGGCCGAATATCTGACCGAAGTGCCGGGCGACGCGCAGGATGTGCAGGCTTTGGTGCGTTCGGTATCCGCCGAATTCGAACGCTATTCCAAGATCCGCAAGAACATTCCCGAAGAGGCGCTGGCCGCCGTGTCAGAAGCCACCGAACCGGCCAAGCTGGCCGATCTGGTTGCCGGGCACCTTGGTATCGAGGTCAAGCAAAAGCAGGAACTTCTGGAAACTCTGTCAGTCGCCGAGCGGCTGGAAAAGGTTTATGGCCAGATGCAGGGCGAAATGTCGGTCCTGCAGGTCGAGAAAAAGATCAAGACCCGGGTCAAGACCCAGATGGAGCGGACCCAGCGCGAATATTACCTGAACGAACAGATGAAGGCGATCCAGAAGGAACTGGGCGACGGTGAGGAAGGCGAGGGCGAAGTGGCCGAGCTGGAAAATCGCATCGCCGCCACCAAGCTGTCCAAGGAAGCCCGCGACAAGGCCGATGGCGAGCTGAAAAAGCTGAAAAACATGTCACCGATGTCAGCCGAGGCGACAGTCGTGCGCAACTACCTCGAATGGATGCTGTCGATTCCGTGGGGCGTGAAATCGCGCACCAAAAAGGATCTGAACAACGCTCAGAAGGTGCTGGATGGCGACCACTATGGCCTTGAAAAGGTCAAGGAAAGGATCGTCGAGTATCTGGCCGTGCAACAGCGCAGCGCCAAGCTGAAAGGTCCGATCATGTGTCTGGTCGGCCCACCGGGCGTGGGTAAAACCTCGCTTGGAAAATCGGTCGCCAAGGCGACGGGGCGCGAATTCATCCGCATCAGCCTTGGCGGCGTACGTGACGAATCCGAAATCCGTGGTCATCGGCGGACCTATATCGGCTCGATGCCGGGCAAGATCATCCAGGCGCTGAAGAAGGCGAAAACCACCAACCCGCTGATCCTGCTCGATGAAATCGACAAGATGGGGCAGGATTTCCGGGGCGACCCGGCGTCGGCGATGCTCGAGGTGCTTGATCCGGAACAGAACGCAAGCTTCGTGG
>JBBKXP010000379.1:0-5681 GCA_037969545.1 Paracoccaceae bacterium
TCGCAGAACCGCTTGAGACCGGCAGACGACCCACCGGATTCGACCACCGGGGTCGGAAAATCAAAGTTTTCGCCAAAGGCTTCGGCAACGATGGAGGCATAGGGCAGCACGGTCGACGACCCGGCGACCTGCACGTTATCACGCGCGGCGGCGGCAGTGGCAGTCATGGCGGCCATGGCAAGGGCCGAAACGCTCAGTTTTGTGAAAGTCATGTCATTTCTCCTGTCAGCAGACATCGGACCCGCGCGAGCCGCCGGTCCCGTGTGGGTCTGCTAGGCCCGACGCACCACGCTTTTGTGACGGTTGTGTAAAGGTTTTATGACAGCGGGTGGGATACTGGGCCAATGGCCGCTTTGAGCCCATCTTGCCATTTGCTTACTAGCGGTCCAATACCTGATTTGAGGTTGTTTGGTCCGCCTTTGGCAAATGAGGATGAACGTTATGGCTATTGTTGTATCTTCCCTCCTTGGGGTGTTGTTCGCCAATGCCGCGGTCTCTTTCTTCATTGCCTTCTATTGGCAGGCTAAAGTCATTTTCAAAATTCTTATGGTGTCCGATGGGACTAATGCTTTCATCCCTTGGAAAGCATTAGGTCATCAGAATAGCCCGCAAAACTCGTTCGGTCGCTTCTTTGCAGGTGAAATCTTCCCAGAGTTGCGACAGAAATGGCTAAGAGCCATTGGGTATGTTGCGATCAGTTTTGTGACCTTGTTCGTAGTCGCAGGCTTTCTGAAGATTATTGTGCCGGAATATGTCCTGTGACGTCATACGGAAAGGTAAACCGCACATTGCGTTAGTTGCGGTATACCGCAGCTTGGTCCGCATAGCGGACGTTCATTTTTTACGACACCGGCAAGATCACCGTCACCCGCATCCCCTGACCCACGTCGCTCTCAAACCGCAGCCGGCCCCGGTGCCGGTTGACGATGTGCTTGACAATGGCAAGCCCAAGGCCGGTGCCGCCGACCTCACGCGACCGGTGCGGGTCGATCCGATAGAACCGTTCGGTCAGGCGGGGAATGTGGTGCGCCGCGATGCCTTCGCCGTGGTCGACCACAGACAGGCGTACACCCTCGGCGCGCAAGGTCGGTTCGGGTGCAGGTTCGGACAGAATGATGTCGACATAACCGCCCGCCACCCCATATTTGATCGCGTTCTCGATCAGGTTCGACAGCACCTGCTGCAACTGTCCGGCGTCGCCTGGCACAATGACCCGGCGTTGGGGCAGTTGCGGTTTCAGATGGACGCCAGATACCGCCGCGACCGGGGCCAGCAGATCAGTGACCGCCGTGACCAGCCCGACAAGATCGACCGCAGTCGCGGGGCGCAGGCGTTCATCCTCTTCAACACGCGCAAGTGACAGCAGGTCGTCCACCAGCCGGGCCATCCGCCCCGATTCGTGTTCCATGATGCCAAGAAACCTGTCGCGGGCTTTGGCATCGTTGCGGGCCGGGCCGCGCAGGGTTTCAATAAAGCCAATGAGTGCTGTCAGCGGTGTGCGCAACTCGTGGCTGACGTTGGCGACAAAATCGCGGCGCATCTGGCTTGCGGCCTCAAGTGCGGTCACATCCGACAATGTTATGATCACATGACGCGACAGCCCCGCCGCGACAGCCCTGACAGTCACGTCGTAAGTTGCATCGGTGTCCGCCGTCCGCCCCAGATAGCGGGTTTGCTGCGGGTGCCCGGTCTTCAGTGTCAGTTCGATGGCATCGAGCAGGTTTGGCTGACGGAGGGCAGTGATGTAGTGCCGTCCGGTCGCATCGGCCCCAAAGATCGTCTGTGCCGGGTGGTTCAGACCTAACAGACGTTCGTCGCCACCCACCACGAGTGTCGGCAACGGCAGCGCGTCTATCCACGTCAGTACTGGCGTTTCGGTCATGGTTCGTACCTATGCCAGAACCAAGCTCTCGCAAAGGGGCGCGCGCTGGGCACTGACAGTTGTTCGAGGTGCCCGAAAGTCTCCTTGTAATTGTGGTTGGCAGTTTTGTTCCGACTATTGTATGGTTTTGGGTGGGTGGCTTTTAATTCTTGGATATCAAGACGATCAGGGATCCGCTTTGGCCATTTCAACTGTCGACCACCGGCAGAAAGCCGCGCCGCCCTTTCCAGTCATGCTGGTCCTGGGCGATTTGAGGCGCTGGCGTGCAGCAGGACGCACGCCGCCAATGATCGACGGGTTTCATTTTGCGGGTATCGACGATCTTGACGCCAAACTGCTCGCGCGGGTGCGCCCGGATGTCGTTCTTTCCGGCGTTTTTCAGACAACGTTTGATGTTCTTGATGTTGCCACGACGCTGCAGGCCCTGGGCTATGCTGGTCGTTACCGCGCTGTCGCGGATGCATTTCCGAGCTTTGCCTTGATCGTCGACGAAGTCCGCGCCATCGCGCCCGACATCGACTTTGGATTCCTGCCGCTAACCCTCAGCTGATGCGGCGACGGCCCGGATCATTTCGGCAATCAGCAGTTCGGGGTCTTCGATGCCGACAGACACCCGAAAGAACCCTTCACTGATCCCCAATGCTGCGCGTCCTTCGGGCGTCAATCCACGATGGCTGCTGGATGCCGGATGCGACAATGTCGTTGCAACATCGCCCAGCGTCGGGGCAAAGGCGATTTGTGGTGCTGCGCGGGTCATCGCGTTGGCGGCGCGGCGCCCGCCCTTCAGTTCGAAAGACAGCATGTTGCCGCCCCGCCCTCCAAGCAGCCCCACCGCCCGGTTGTGGTCAGGGTGATCGGGCCGGGTCGGATACAACACCCGCCTGACATTCGCGCAGGCGGCCAGCGCATCGGCCAGTCGTGCCGCCGTTTTTTCTGCCCGGTCGAGCCGCAAATCGAACGAGTGCAGGCCGCGTTCGGCCAGCCAGCAATCAAAGGGGCTGGGGGTCATCCCCCAGGTCACGTTGGCGTCGTTGATCTTGGTGCGCACCGCGGGATCGCGGGCGGCGATATAGCCCAGCATCGCATCGGCGTGACCGCCCAGCAGCTTGGTCACCGAATGAACGACGATGTCGGCCCCCTCGTCCAGCGGCCGATAAAGGCGCGGCGTGGTAAACGTATTGTCGACGACCAGCAGTGCTCCGACCTCTTTCGCCAGCGCCGCAATTCCCTCCATATCGGCGATCCGGATCGTCGGATTCGACATCACCTCGACCAAGATCATCGCCGTTTCGGGGCGCACTGCCGCCCGCATCGCGGCAAGGTCCGTCGGATCGGCCAGTGAGGTGGCAATGCCCAGACGCGGCAGATCCTGCGTCATCAGGCGCAGGGAGCGGCCGTATAGCTGATCGCCTCCCAACACATGATCGCCGGCCTTGAGGCACCCCAAAAACACCGCCCCGATCGCCGACATGCCCGAGCCGGTGATGATCCCGTTGGCCGCGCCTTCCAGATAGTCGATCTTTTGCGCCAGCACCTGCGCGTTGGGGTGGCCTTCGCGCGAATAGGTGAAACCCGAGGCATCGGCGTATTGTGCATCCAGACTGTCGGGGTCGGGCGAGGCATAGACGACAGACATCTGCAGTGGTGTCACAACCGGAGTGGAAACGGAGGTTGGCCACGTCGTGCGGCGCACCAGGGATTCGGGGGATTTTGCCATCTCAGACCTCTTTCAGCCCGGCGCGGAACCGGCGGGCGTTTTCCTGATAACCCAGCGCCGACAGGCGCAGCCTGTCGATCGCGGCGGCGTCCAGTTGGCGCACAACACGCCCGGGTGCGCCCATCACCAGCGATCTATCCGGGATCACCTTGTTTTCGGTCACCAGCGCCCCGGCTCCGATCAGGCAATTCGCCCCGATCACCGCGCCATTCAGCACCGTCGCGCCCATTCCAATCAGGGAATTGTCGCCAATGGTACAGCCGTGCAGCATCGCCTTGTGGCCGATTGTGCAGTCCGCGCCGATGCTCAGGGGCGATCCCATGTCGGTGTGCAACACGCTGTTTTCCTGCACGTTTGTTCCCTGCCCGATTCTGATCGGTTCGTTGTCGCCGCGGATCGTGACGCCGAACCAGACCGAGGCATCGGCCAAGATCGTGACCTTGCCAATGATGTGGCTGCCGGGTGCGATCCATGCCGCAGGGTCGATATCGGGGGCGAAATCGTCAAGGGTGTAAATCATGGCTTGTCCTCGAATTCGGCCTGCAATTTGCGGACATGATCGACCAAATCGGGCTGCTGTGACAGGCGCAGCCGTTCGGCCCGCAGGATCGACTTCAGTCGCTCCTCGGTTTCGGTCAGGTCGTCGTTGATCAGGACGTAGTCGTAAGCGTCCCAATGGCTGATCTCGTCCCAGCTTTTCTCCATCCGCCGCGCAATTGTCGCGGCGTCGTCCTGACCGCGCCCGATCAGGCGGCGGCGCAATTCGGCGATACTGGGCGGCAGGATGAAGATCGACAGGACATGTTCCTGCATCTTGGAATTGCTGATCTGCTGGGCGCCCTGCCAGTCGATATCGAACAGCACGTCGCGGCCGGCGTTCACTGTGTCGCGCACCGGGCCTTCGGGCGAACCATAGTAGTTGTCAAATACCTTGGCATGTTCCAGCAGTTTTCCTTCGGATACCCAACGGCGGAACGTCACATCGTCGACGAAATGATAGTCCTGCCCGTCAACCTCGCCTGGGCGCGGCGGGCGGGTCGTGGCCGAGACCGAAAAGCGGATCGTCGGATCCCAGTCGCGCAATCGTTTGGCCAGCGTCGATTTTCCGGCCCCCGACGGAGACGATAGGATGATCAAAAGACCGCGTCTTGCCAATGGCTTACTCCACGTTCTGAATCTGTTCGCGCAGTTGGTCAATTACCGCCTTGAGGTCAAGGCCAATGGTCGTCAGGGCGACCGATCCGGCCTTGGAACACAGCGTATTTGCCTCGCGGTTGAATTCCTGCGCCAGAAAGTCGAGCTTGCGGCCCGCCGGGGCCGGATCGTCAAGCAGGGCAAGGGCGGCGGCGGCGTGGGCTGTCAGTCTGTCGATTTCTTCGGTGACGTCCGATTTGACCGCCAGAACCGCCAGTTCCTGCGCGATCCGGGCCGGGTCGATCTCGGCCACATCGGCGACGACCCGGCGCAGCGCCTCTGTCAGATTACTGCTGACTTCGGCCCGTCTTGCCTTTGCGGCCTTCGCCGCAGCTTTGGTCAGGCGATCAATCTGGTCAATCTGGTCACGACATACCGCATACATCGCCTTGCCCTCGGCCCGGCGCATCGTGGCGAAATCCGCTATGATGACATCAATGTCAGCCTGCAACGCGGTTACAAGATTGGCAGGATTTTCCCCAGCCCGTGCCTGCTTCACGACCCCCTGCTGGGCAAGAACATCGGCGGCGCTGGGTTGGCCAAGGGTGACACCCATTGCAAAGGCCCGTTCCTGCACCTGATCAAAGGCCGCCAAAACCCGGTCGAGTTGCGCCGGGTCAAGGTGCAGGGGCGTATCGGCGTCGTCCCGGGTCAGGCGCAGGGTGACCGAGATGTTCCCGCGCGCGAAGGCCTTCGTCAACGCCGCCCGCAAAGCCGCCTCGACGCCGTCCAGCCCTTCGGGCAGACGCAGACGCAGATCAATGCCGCGGGCATTGACGCCGCGCATTTCCCAACTCCAGCTTGCGCCGGCCAACGATCCAGTGAGGCTGGCGAATGCGGTCATCGACTGGATCACGCGGTTGCTCCGGTTCAGGGTTGCCCGCGCAC
>JBBKXP010000380.1:0-3569 GCA_037969545.1 Paracoccaceae bacterium
CAATTATGCGCCTTTGCCGCTTCCAGACCGCGCCATTTGACAAGAATACCGAATTGCCCAGCAGCGGACGCAAACCCGCGCCGATCCGGTCTGATTTCGGGAAATCGTCGGGGCGATCCTTCAGCACAAGGCGGATCAGAGCCGGGTCATTGATGAGGTACGACCGAAAGAACGGGGTGCGAAATGCCGCCATCCAGGCCCGATAAAGCCGCGCGGGTTGCGCCGACAGGATATCTGCCCGAAACAGCCGCGCATAACGCCAGAGCGAGACGCGGTCCGGGCGCGACGGCGGTTTGGGCGGCAGAATCACGCCGCAACCGACGTGTATTTCGACGCTGCCACATCAATGCGCGACTGCGACGGGGCGCGGTCGCGGTAGCGCTCGGCCAAGGACAGGGGCCCGGCCGTGTTCTGAAAATAGTCATAGTCCTTTGGCCGATCGAACGCGCAAAGATATTGGAAATGTAATCGAAAGAACCGCCAGCGCAGTTCCTTCCAACGCTCGGGCGACAGGCTTTGGGAAAACGCCGCCGATATGACCAGCGGCCAGCGCTGATGCGGCGGCGCGACCCCTGACACCGCGACAGGATCGCACAAGGCAAACGCGCAGCCGTCGCCGGGGGCGGTGACGTCGATCCATGTCAATTCAGGGCGGGCAGACAGAAAGGCGAGGTCTGCGCGCAACCGATGCGCCTCGGGCAGAAAGGACACCATTGGAACGACCTGCCCCACGGCAAGAAATCCCAGCGCGGGTCCGCCCACAGACACTTTTTCATCACGGATCAGGTCAGCGAGGATGCTGACCGCCAGATGTGCCCCCGAAGAGTGGCCAACGATCAGAACCTCGTCGACATCACTTTTGAGCGCCGATGCGATGATGGCACCAAACGCCGCCATCCTGGCTTCCATTGCTGGCGGATTGGCCCCTTTGAGGCGGGCCGCATAGGCGTAGTCATGCATCAGATAATAGGCGAAAAACCTGCCGTCCTTGCGCTTGAACCAGCGCAATATCCACACGGTAACGGCGCTCCAGACTGCCAGTTGCACTGCTGTGGCGACCCACCAGACTGCGGTGGCGACCCACCAGACTGCGGTGGCAATTATTGCGTCCAGCCCCAGCAGTCCCGCCAACCCATAGAGCGGCAGACTGATCCCGGTGATTGCCCACCACCCCGCGATGCCGGCCGCAGCGCCGATCAACAGCGCCATAATCAATTGAAACAGCAACATGCCGACCGGATAGAGGGCGGCAATCACCGGTCCCTTGCGCAGCCACATCAGGCGGCGCAGGGCACCGCTTGCAACGTAGGTCCATGCGGTGCGGACCAGTTGCCCGTAGGTGGCAGGAATCGTGTGTGACATGCTGGCGCGGACGATATCGGACCAGACCAGCACCTCGACATCCGCTGTCACGGTTTGCCCGGCGATCGTTGCATCGGCGTGCCAGCCATAGGCGCCGCCGCCGATCTTGGGCCGGATGCCGATTGCATAGCCGGATATCTGCGCCTGCGCGGCGCTTTCGGTGCGGTACAGCTCGCGATAGCGGCGCGGATGTATCGGGTCATAGCCGGGGATGTAGAACACTTGCCGCCTGCGCACCTGTCGCCCGTTGTCCACTGCCATCGCCAATGCCTCGCGTCTGGGGGCAACCCTAACGACCAAGTTCGGCGAAAATAAGCCGCTTTACAGCTTCTTTTAGCCAAAAATACTCCGGGGGTTCCGGAGGCTGGCCCCCGACCCGGTCGCTAGCCAAGAGTGGCAAGGCCGGGGAATGTCTCAAGCAGCCAGAAACTGAAATCGGAAAACTGCCCGGTCAGCATCATCAGGCCGACCGTCCAGAGCAACAAGCCCGATATCCGCTCGATGCGCTGCATGTGACGCTTCATCCAGCGCATGAACCCGCCCAACTGCGGAAAGAATGCCGCAACAATCAGAAACGGCACCCCCAGCCCCAGCGCATAAGCCCCAAGCAGCGCCGTGCCACGCGCCAGATCAGCCTCGGATGCCGCAAGCCCGAGGATCGTGCCCAGGATGGGTCCAAGGCACGGCGTCCAGCCAAAGGCGAACGCCAACCCCAGAACATAGGCCCCAAAGGCCGACCCTCCGTGATCGCCAGCGTCCAGTCGCGCCTCGCGGTCCAGAAACGCAATCCGGAAGACACCGACGAAATGCGCGCCGAACAGCATGATCACCAGTCCGGCGATGGTGGTGAACCAATCCTGATACTGCAACAATGCGCGCCCGAACGCCGAGGCCGCAAATCCAAGAATCAGGAACACCGTCGACAGACCCAGCACAAAGAATGCTGCCGCCAGCAGAACCCGACCGCGTGCGCCCTGCCCCATATCGGTGACCGAGACGCCGCCCATATAGGCGAGGTACGGCGGCACGACGGGCAGCACGCAGGGGCTGAGGAACGACAGCAGCCCCGCCGTCATCGCGATCAGCAGGGCGGGCAGCAGGCTGGCGTCCAGCAGGGTCATCGCGTCAAGCATCGGCATGTCCTTTGTCCCCTTCTAGGGCAGTCGAACCGCCACGTCACCTGCGGCAGCGTCACATCTTGGTGGACAGGCTGAAACATCACGCGGTATCCCGGGCGCATGGATTTTGATGCCGAACTTGATGCTGTCGGGCTGCTGTGCCCGCTGCCCGTGCTGAAGGCGCGCAAACGTCTTTCGGCGCTGCCGGTCGGTGCGGTACTGCGGATGCGGGCCGACGATCCGGCAGCCATGATCGACGTGCCGCATTTCTGCGCCGAGGCCGGGCATATCCTGATCGCCACGCGTGACGAGGGCGCGGCACAGGTCTACGACATCCGCAAAGGCGGCGCGGCGTGACAGTGACGCTGCACGGATATCGTTTCAGCGTCTACACCTGGATTGCGCGGATGGCATTGCAGGAAAAGGGCATCGCCTCCGCCTATTGCGAACTCAATCCGTTCGACCACCCCGTCCCGCCTGCCCTGAGTGCCATGCACCCTTTCGGTCGCGTGCCCGTGCTGACACACGACGACTTTGCGATCTACGAAACCACGGCGATCCTGACCTATCTCGACAACGCCTTTATCGGCCCCGCCCTGACCCCAACCGACCCACGGACGGCGGCCCGGATGGCGCAGATTATCGCAATTTGCGATGCCTACGCCTATCGCCCGCTGGTGCGACAGGTCTTTTCACACGGCGTGTTTCGACCCCACGCCGCCGAAACAGCAGACCCCGCCAGGGTCGCCAGTGGCCTCGTCGCCGCTGAAATCGTGTTGGACGCCTGCGAGCGTATCGCCGCAGAGGCCCTTGTCCTGAACGCGACGCGCCTGACGTTGGCCGATATCCACCTGGCACCGATGATCAGCTATTTTGCGATGCTTCCCGCGGCCGCCGCGGCGCTGCGCCAACGCCCTGCACTGGCCAGATGGTATGTCTGGATCGAAAGACGCGACAGCTTTCAATTGACCAACCCTGGTCTGCCCGGCCAGTGATGCTGAAACGAAAACGCCGCCCGGAGGGGCGGCGTTTCGAAAGATGTGGTTAACGGCCTCAGCGTCCCAGCGACCACCAGCCCTTGCGCTTGGG
>JBBKXP010000381.1:0-3397 GCA_037969545.1 Paracoccaceae bacterium
GTTCCTTCGTGGTGGGTGAAACGCCGGGCCGGCTACTCCGGGGCCAGCAGGCTGCGGGCGTCCTGAAACGCCGCCGCCAGTTCGCGCAGGGCCGCGGCCGTCGGGTCATCCCCCTTGGCCGCGACACGCGCATCGGGAAGCATCGGGAATGTGACCAAAGACACCTCCCACAGTTCAAGTTCGGACAAATGCCGGTGGCCTTTGTCGTCCTTGCGGGCCTTGACGGTGCGATACCCGATCGACAGCCCGTCAATCGCCCCGGCACCAATCAGCGCCGCCGCCTCGCGGCCCTTCGCCACATCGGTCAGAATCCGACCCTTGACCCAGAGGCCCATGGCATCCTCGTGGACTTCGTCCCAGACGCCGATGGGCTGGGTCGGATCGTGCTGCCACAACATCTTGACACTTCCGCCCCGCGCAGCAAGGCGGTGCAGTGAGGCCGCATAGGCGCCTTTTTCAACCACGTCGCCGCCCTGATCGGACTTGCCAAACAGCGACGCATAGCCGCTGATGATACTGCCGTCAGTCACCCTGACCTCGGGGCCCAGTTGGCAAAACTTGTGTTCCAGATCCATTCCCGTTCCCCTATTGGCCAAGGCGCAACATGACGCCGACCATCTCGATTCCCATCAGCACCGCCGCCCCGCAGGCAATCATCCAGACCTGGCGTTCCAGTCGCCCGACAACCGCTTCGATCTTGCCCAGTCGCACATCCAGTTGCGCAAACCAGAAATCCGATACCTGTGCGGCGCGCGGGTTGCCGTCGATACCCACAATCTTAGTCACCATGACCGACCTCCAGCGCCGGCAAGCCCAGCAGGCTGCGCTTTTCGGCATCGGTCAGGAACAGTGCATCCGACACCCGCCGCCACTGCGAATCGCGTTCGCCCGACAGGGCCGCCACCTGATCCAGGTCGGGACGCAGTTCGATCCGCTCACCGCTGAAATCCGACAACCAGTCGGCGATGACCGACGTGACGCGAGTCGCAAGTGGCAACACCGTCAGGCGATAGAACGCCCGGTTCGCCTCCTGATAATTCGCATAGGTCGCATCACCCGGGATCCCCAACATCATCGGCGGCACCCCGAATGCCGTCGCAATCTCACGCGCCGCCGATTCCTTGGTTTTCTGAAACTCCATGTCGGAAGGCGAAAATCCCATCGGCTTCCAATCGAGCCCGCCCTCCAGCAGCATCGGCCGACCCGCATTGCGGGCCCCCTGATGCTGACTTTCCATCTCGTTCAGCAACCGGTCATACTGATCGTTGCTCAGGGCCGCCTGACCGTCCGCACCCTTGTAAATGATCGCCCCAGAAGGCCGCGCTGCATTGTCCAGCAACGCCTTTGACCAACGCGACGCCGAATTATGCACATCAATCGCACTCGCCGCTGCCTGCAGGGGTGAAAATCCGTAATGATCGTCCTGCGGATGGAACGTCTTGATATGGCAGATCAGGCTGATGTTCTCGGATACTGCAAAACGTAGCTTGCGGCCGTTGACGTTGTATTCATAAGCCGCCGGCCATCCATCGGCCCCCGGCACGACCGACATCCGGTCAGACCGCAGCAAATGCATCTCGGCAGGCAGGCCGTCGTCGACATTCACCGCCTCAAGATAGGCGTTCCCGGTCAGTAGCAACTGCCCATAAAGCGCCTCGAACAATTCTGCCCGACCCTGCGCCGCATTCGGACGGGCAATCAGGTCGTTGATCGGGTGCAGGTCATAACGGCGCTCGCGGTCCTGCAACACCAGCGGCAAGGCGGCCGCGGCCTCGGCGATGATCTTGACGGCGCGAAACCCGACCGGATTGCCGGAAAATCCAGCGCGGGTCAGCGATACCACATCGCGCGGGCTCCAGGCGACACGACCGCCGGTCTGCCAGCCGATCACCTTGCCTGTCGCCGATGCCTTGGCTTCGGGCACCACGACATCGGCACGCTTCAGAAAGTCAAACATTCAAATCTCCTCGATTCCGTCCGAACCTTGAATGCAACCTGACCGCAAGAAGCTAACGGGGCGCGACCCCACAGTGCCGTAGGTCACGCAACACCTCGGCGGGTCAGGATTTCATAAAGAAAAAGATGATCGGAAATCGCGTTCGAGCGAAGCGAGAGGCAGCGAATTCCGATTCTCAATCATCCTGATCCGCGCCTCAAAGCACCCGAAACCGCGGCCTGCGCCAATGTTGCGCCGGTTCCACCATCAACTCGTGGATCGCCCAGACCAGCGCATCGACCCGGTCCGGCGACCCCGCCCCCATGAATCCGCGCGCGGTCATCAGACACATCTGGTCCTCGAGCGGCCCCAGATCACGCAAATGGCGCACCCGTCCTTGTTCATATAGTGCCGCGACAGGTTCGGCACGGGCCGCCTTGCCCCGGCTGGCCCTGACAGCGCGGTAAGAAACCAGCGGATCGACCTGCCGCAACACCGCCTCGACCATCGCACCGCCTTGGTTGACTTCGGCCACCAGTCGTTCGGCCCCGTGACGCTCCAACGCCGCGATTGCGGCCCGCGCCCAGTGACTGGGCGACGCCGCACTGACGGTCGCGTCCTCCAGCACATAGGCGCACCATTCCTGCGGCGGACCTTGGGTGACGGCACCCACGACGACGATCCCGCAATCATCCGATCCCCTGTGACCTGTCACCGGCGGATCAATCGCGACGACGATGCGATCCAGCACAGGCGCATGATCGACACCGATCTCCGCCAGATCAGCCGACCGCCACAATGCCCCCTCGGCATCTGCCAGCAGGATTCCATCCAGTTCCTGCCGCCCCAAACGGGTGCCTGCATAGCGCCGCTGCACCTCGTCCAGAAACGACGTCGCCAGATTGGCGCGGTTGGCGGACGTGGGCGCATGGGTACAAATGGTGCTGTCCTGCGCAAGCAGCCCTTTCAGTACGGCCGCATTGCGCGGCGTGGTCGTCACACAGGCCCGCGGATCGTCGCCCAGCCGCAACCCGAACTGGATCATGTCCCAGGCCTCCTCGCCCCGTTTCCATTTGGCAAGTTCATCCGCCCAGACCGCGTCAAACTGCGGACCGCGCAGCGATTCAGGATCATGCGCCGAGAATATCTGCGCCACCGCGCCATTCGGCCAGACCAGCATCTTGCGGCCTGCAATCCAGTCCGGGCGGCGATCCCATGGCGAACAGGCGATGATCCCGCTTTCGCCAAACACCATCACTTCGCGGGCCTGATCGATGGTATCGGCGACAAGGGCAACGCGGCGTGCGCGACCCACATCACGCGGTCGCGGCCCCTCGACCATCGACCGCACCCATTCGGCCCCGGCACGGGTCTTGCCTGCCCCACGCCCCCCCATGATGACCCAGGTTTTCCAGGCACCTTCGGGTGGCAATTGATGCGGCAAGGCCCAGAACTCAAACA
>JBBKXP010000382.1:0-6513 GCA_037969545.1 Paracoccaceae bacterium
AAGGACCGGGCGCTGGCGCGGCGTTTTCAAAAGATCGACGTGAATGAACCCTCGGTCGAGGATTCGATCAAGATCCTGCGCGGGTTGAAGCCCTATTTCGAGGATCACCACCACATCAAATATACCGCCGAGGCGATCAAATCGGCCGTCGAATTGTCGGCCCGCTACATCAACGACCGCAAACTGCCCGACAAGGCCATCGACGTGATCGACGAGGCCGGCGCGGCGCAGCATCTGGTTGCGGAATCCAAGCGGCGCAAGACCATCGGTATCAAGGAGATCGAAGCGGTGGTGGCGAAAATCGCCCGGATCCCGCCCAAGAATGTCAGCAAGGACGACGCCGAGGTTCTGAAAGACCTTGAAAAGTCGCTAAAGCGGGTCGTCTTTGGCCAGGACAAGGCCATCGACGCGCTGTCGTCGGCGATCAAACTGGCCCGCGCAGGCCTGCGCGAACCGGAAAAACCCATCGGCAATTACCTGTTCGCTGGGCCGACTGGTGTAGGCAAGACCGAGGTCGCCAAACAGCTCGCCGACACGCTGGGCGTGGAACTGCTGCGTTTCGACATGTCGGAATACATGGAAAAACACGCGGTTTCGCGTCTGATCGGCGCGCCGCCGGGCTATGTCGGTTTCGATCAGGGTGGTATGCTGACCGACGGCGTCGATCAGCACCCGCATTGCGTGCTGCTTCTGGACGAAATGGAAAAAGCCCACCCGGATGTCTACAACATCCTGTTGCAGGTCATGGACCACGGCAAGCTGACCGACCACAATGGCCGGACGGTAGATTTCCGCAACGTGATCCTGATCATGACCAGCAACGCCGGTGCGATGGAACAGGCGCAGGAAGCGATCGGGTTTGGGCGCGAACGGCGCACCGGCGAAGATCTGGCCGCCATCGAAAAGCTGTTCACGCCGGAATTCCGCAACCGTCTGGACGCGGTGATTTCCTTTGGCACACTGCCCAAGGAGGTGATCCTGCAGGTGGTGGAAAAGTTCGTCCTGCAACTCGAGGCGCAGCTGATCGACCGCAACGTCCATATCGAGCTGACCCCCAAAGCTGCGGCATGGCTGGCCGACAAGGGTTATGACGACAAAATGGGCGCCCGCCCGCTGGGCCGGGTGATACAAGAGCACATCAAGAAACCGCTAGCCGAGGAACTGTTGTTCGGCAAACTGATGAAAGGCGGGTTGGTCAAGGTCGGGGTCAGGGACGGGGCGCTGGACCTTGTCATCGAAGAACCCCAGCAGGCCCGGCTGACCGGAAACAAACCGCCGCTTTTGACGGCTGACTGACCCGCAGAGCGCGGGCCGGCAGCCATGCCGCGGGCCCGCACTACGTTCGCCACCCGGCGATATTCTGCGCCATGCTGTCGACACGGGCAGCGCAGTCCGATTAGTGGCCGGACCAGGCTTTGGCATGGCGGGCTGATCGTGACGGTGCGCGACAAGGCCCCGCAAAACCAACCGCAATGATCGATCACCGTCGGCCAGCGTTCGGGAATGCCCGTCGCGGCGAGTTTCGTCGGACCGGCAGACCCAATGGCCCTAGCGTTCAGTCAGTTTCAGTTCGATCCGCCGGTTCTGCGCGCGGGCGGCATCCGTGTCGTCAGGGTTCACCGGTTGGAATTCGCCAAAACCGTTGGCGGCCAGCCGGTTTGGCGAAATCCTTTCGCTGTCGATCATATACAGGACCACCGACAGCGCCCGCGCCTGACTCAATTCCCAGTTATTGGCGAATTGCCCGGCACCGCTAAGCGGCACGTTGTCGGTGTGTCCGTCGACCCGGATCACCCAATCGATGTTGGCGGGAATGTTGGCGGCGACATCGCGCAAGATCGCTGCGACCTTGGCGATTTCGACCTTGCCGGCGGTCGAAAGCGTGGCGCTGCCTTGCGGAAACAGCACCTCGGACGAAAACACAAATCGGTCGCCTTCGATGCGGATACCATCCTGCCCCGCCAGAACGTCGCGCAATTCACCAAAGAATTCAGATCGATAGCGTTCAAGGTTCTGCGCCTCGGCGGCGAGTTGATCGCGCTCGGCCTCAAGTCTGATCCGCTCGGTCTCCTCAAGTTCGCGGCGGCGACGCTCCTCGGCCGCGACGCGGGCAAGGGCGGTGTTCAACTGCGACCCCAGCGACTGGATCTGCACATTGGCGGCCACATCGGTTTCTTCGGCAAGGTCAAGCATCGCTTGCAAGCTGCCGATCTGGTTGCGCAATTCGGTGACTTGTTCGTTCAACAAAGTCACCTGCCGCTGGCTTTCGGCCGACAGCGCCTGTTCCTGCGACAGGGCGGCATTGGCGGTGGCCAGCAGAATTGCCTGACGTTCGGCTTCGGACATTTGCGCCCCGGCGTCGGCCTGGGCGGCTGCAATCGCCGCCAAGGCTTCGGCCAGTCGCGCTTCGAGGCTGGCACGGTCGGTTTCTGTTTCATTGCGGGTTTCTGAAAGCGACGTGACCTGTGCTTGCAGCGATTGGCGCGCCAGCAGCGCCTCGGCAAGCCGTTCTTCCAGCGTTGCACGGGCGGCGGCGGTTTCGGCCGACTCCGCCTTTGCAGCCGCAAGTTCGGCCTGGGTCGCCTGTTGCGCAAGGACGGCGGCAGCCAGACGCTCTTGGATCGCCGCCCGGTCAAGATCGGAATCGGCGATCGCCGCTTCAAGCGCCGCCTTCGCGGCCGCGAAATCACCGGTTGCAAGGTCATTTGCAGTCAGCGCGGCAGCCAGACGGGCAGACAGTTCATCGCGATCGGTGGTGACGGCAGCAAGGTCATCACGCGCCCGGCCAAGATCAGCCGCGGTGGTTTCCTGCAACGACAGAGCTGCAACCAGCCGTGCATCAAGATCGCTCCCCGCATTCAACGCCTGCGTCAGGTCGTTCTCGGCCTGTTGCTGTGCCAGAATGGCGGCAGCCAGTTTCATGTCCATGTCGGCGGTTGCAGCTTGCGCCGCGGCCATCAGCGTCAGGGTATTTTCCGCCTCGCGACGCTGCTGCTCCAGCGCCAGGGTCATCGAGGTGAGTTCAGTATCTGCGTTTTCCAGTCGTGCCCGCAGGGCCTCGGCGGCGGCGGCATCGGCGATACGCGCAGCCTCGAGTTCCGAAATCCGGTTGCCACTGGCGGTCCCTGCAGAGTCCAGACTGGCCACGAGGGCCTCAAGCGCTTCACGCCGGGCGGCGGCCAGTCGGGCGGCCTCGGCCCCCGCATCAATTTCCGTGCGGGCCCGGGCCAGCGCCAGGTCGAGCGCGTCCTGATCGCTGAGCAGCCGGGTTTGATCGGCCTGGAGCCCTGCGACTTGGGTGCGCAGATCGGTGCGCTGTGCGAGTAATCCCGCGACCTGCGCCTCGAATCCGGTGATCTGGTTTTGCGCTGCGACAAGGGCGGCGGCGTTGCTGTCGCGTTCATTTGTCAGACGGTCGATCAGTGTGGCCTGTGCCTCGGCTTCGTCCGACATCGCGCCGACCGTCGAAGAAAGTATCCCCACCTGACTGCCCAATGCCGCAGAGCGGTCCTGCTCCAACCCAAGGGCCTGCGCCAGCGATGCCACCTCGGCGGTCAGTTCATCCAGCCGTTTATCCTGCCCGGTGATGGTTTCGCGCAGGACGAACTGGATCACCATGAAGATCGTCAGCACAAACATCAAAACCAGCAACAGGCCGGTCATCGCGTCGACGAAACCCGGCCAGATATGGCCGTTGAACCTGTTTGCACCGCGACGGGTCAGCGCCATGATCAGTCCTGCCCCGGTTTATCAGGCCGTCCGCGTGGCAGGCGCAGAGCCCGGGTAAGTCCGGCGATATCGCCGCGCAGGTCGGCCATGCTTTCCTGCCGCCCGGCCGACATTTCCTCGAGGATGCGCAGTAGCTGAACGTCGATCGACCGCAGCCGCATCCGGCTTTCGGCGTCGATCCCGTCGACCCCGCCCTCGCGCAGTTTTTCGATCAGCGCGTCCTGGCCGCCGGCGACACGGATCAGCAGTGCGTCGGTTTCGCTGCTGCCGATCTTGCCGGCAAGCGCGGTGACGGCCGTGGCCATCTCGCCCAGCTTGTCCTCGACCCCGGTGCGACTGATGTCGGATTGGGTGAACATCCGTTGTAACGCCTCGACCTGTTCGGAAAGGTGATCGACGACCCCGCCCATGACCTCCTGATCGCTGGCCGGGCCATCGTCGCCCGCAGAAAATCCAAGTCGCGTAATCGACGACATCCACTCTTCCAGCTCGCGATAAAACCGGTTCTGCCCATGTCCCGCGAACAGTTCCAGCAGGCCGACCACCAACGACCCAGCGAGGCCCAGAAGCGAGGATGAAAACGCCGTACCCATGCCGCCCAACTGGCTTTCAAGGCCGGCCTGAAGGCGGGCAAATATGTCGGCGCCGCTTTCGCTCTCGCTGGGGTTCAGCGATCGGATGGTCTCGACCAGCGCCGGCACGGTCGTCGCCAGCCCATAGAATGTACCCAAAAGCCCGAGGAAAATCAGTGTGCTACCCAGATAGCGGGTAATCTCGCGGTCTTCGTCGATCCGCTGGGCGACGGAATCGAGGATCGACCGGCTGGATGACGATGAAAGCTGCATCCGCGCCCCACGGGTGCGCAGCAGGGTGGCCAATGGCGCTAGCAGTGATGGCACCTGCACCAGATGATGCCCGGACCGCTGGATCGCAAAGCCTTCGATCCAGCGCACCGATACCGCCAGCTGCACGACCTGCCGGAAACACGACATCACCCCCAGCACAAAGACGGCCAGGATCAGCCCGTTCAGGTAGATGTTGGATAGAAAAATTGCCCGGAGGGCAGAGAAGCCGATAAAGACTCCGGCCATGACAAGACCCAAGGCAACCAGCATCGATGTGATCTGGCGGACTGGTTGGCTAAATTGCGGCTCGGCCTCGGGTTCCTTTTTGTCCGTCACGGACAGGTTCCTCGTGTCTGTTGGTTGCTGGGACCATAGGGGCAAGTCATGCGAAACCCAAATCAAATATGGGAAAACCCATCTATATGTTGCGGATAGCTGCGACCCGCGCCACCAGCCAGTCCATGTCGGCGTCGCTGATCCCCATCTCGGTCAGATGCCGGGCGGTATTGGACAGATACTCCCAGTTCGGCCCGCGCCCGCCAATCGCACGGGCGATCATCTGGGCCTGCCTTTCTAGGACGAAATGGCAGTATTGCACGTGGTCCGGGTCGATGACATAGGCGAGCGCCGTTACGTCGCGCCCGTCCGTCAGCTGCAGCGTCACTTCTGCCTCGAGGTAAGCGGACGAGATCAGTTCGCGTTCGCGCAACATCGTCAGCACCGCATCCTGTTCGGCCTCGTCCACCCGGAACGCAACGCCGGTACAACGGGCGCCGTCCTGGGCGTCCAGCGCCAGAACCAGACCGGGGTCGGATTCGGTGCCGCGATGATGGATTGAAAGCATGCAGAAACTGCGATGATATCCTTCCAGCCGCGCGGTCACGGTTTCTGCCGGGGTAAATCCGGGATTCCACAAAAGTGATCCGTAACCGAAAACCCATAGCGGCATGTTGCTGGCCCTTGCTGTGCGACCCCTGTAAACACGCACGAACGGGATTTTGAAAGGGACACCGATGCGCAAGTTGCTGATATTCGTGCTGGCACTTGGGGGCATCTATTGCGGCTATTGGTTCGTCGGATCGGCGGCGGTGGAACGCGGGGCCAAGGCGGCGCTGGCCCAGGTGCAGGCAGACGGTTGGGATTTGACCTATGCGGGGGTATCGACGCAGGGCTTTCCGTCGCGGTTCGATACCACTCTCACCGATTTTTCGCTGCGCGACCCGCGCACCGGCATCGGCTGGCAGGCGCCGTTCTTTCAGCTTTTCGCGCTCAGCTATCAACCCAACAAGGTCATCGCGATCTGGCCGAATGATCAGACAATCACCTTGCCCGACCAGACGCTGAACGTGACCAGCGACCGGCTTCGGGCCAGTGCCGCGGTCGCGGCCAACACCGATCTGACCCTGACAAATGCGACAGCGGAAACCGGTCCGCTGACGGTTGCATCTGACCTTGGCTGGCACGCCGGGGTTGACAAGGGATTGCTGGCGCTTCGGCAGACGGACGCGGTGAACACCTATGATCTGTTTCTCGAGCTGACCGCCCTGACCCTGCCTGCAACACTGAAATCGCAACTTGATCCCGGCAATACCCTGCCCTTGGCCCTGACCGTTACCAAACTTGACGGCACCCTGACCCTTGACCGGCCGCTGGACCGGCATCTCGACCAGGGGCCGCAGCCAACGCTGCTTGGCCTTTCGATCAAAGACCTGAACCTGACCTGGGGCGATCTGACGCTCTACGCCAAAGGGCGGATTACAGCCGATGCGCAGGGCAGGGCCGAAGGCCAGATCGACATCCGGGCGGATGATTGGCGCGGCCTGATCGCGCTGGCCGCGAATGCCGGGTTGATCGATCCGGGCGTGGCCCCAACGTGGGAAAATATGGGCGTCGTGATCACGGGTGGCGCCGATATGTTCGACCTGCCGCTGACGTTCTC
>JBBKXP010000383.1:0-4325 GCA_037969545.1 Paracoccaceae bacterium
GTGCGGGAGTGGCGGGGGTATTATGATGGGCGGACAGCGGCGCAAGTGGGACGCATCTGTGCGGCGGATATCGCTCGGTTCGGGTATCGGTTCGGGTGAACGAGGCCCCGGAGCGAGTCCGGGGCTGCGAAACGGCCAACCGACGTCCCCGACTTGATCGGGGACTTCGTGGTGGCAGCGGCCCCCGGAGCGGGGTCCGGGGGCCGCGTGGGCTTACGTCAGGCGGCCTTTTGGGTGGCAAGGCGGCCGTAGAACGATTCACCCTTGGCGGCCATATCGCGCAGCAGTTGCGGGGCGTCGAAACGGTGACCGTATGTCGCGGCCAGTTCGTCGCAGCGTGCCGCCGCATAGGGCGTCCCAAGGATGTCGAGCCAGCTGAATGGCCCGCCGGACCAAGGCGCAAAGCCCCAGCCGAGGATCGCACCGACATCGCCTTCGCGGATGTCTTCCAGCACGCCGTCCTCCAGCGCACGGACGGCTTCGAGGACTTGGGAGAACATCAGCCGGTGTTGCACGTCGGTCAGGCTCGGTTGGTCATCGGCATGCGGGTATTTTTCCGCCAGCCCGGCCCAGAGCCCCTGCCGTTTGCCCTTGTCGTCATAGTCGTAGAACCCGGCATTCGCCTTGCGCCCGAGCCGCCCCTCGTCGGCCATCCAGAACAGCAGTGGATCGGCGGCGGCGTCATAGGCATCGCCCATCGCCGCCTTGGTCGCCTTGGCGATTTTCACCCCGAGGTCGATGCTGGTCTCGTCGGTCAGTTGCAACGGGCCGAGGGGGAAGCCGAGCATCGTCGCGGCATGTTCGATCAGCGCGGGGGCGACGCCTTCGCTGACCATCCGGATGCCTTCGTTCAGATACGGGATGATGCAACGGTTGGCGTAGAAGAACCGCGCGTCATTGACGACGATCGGGGTTTTCCTGATCTGGCGAACGAAATCGAGCGCCTTGGCGACGGCGATGTCACCGGTCTGTTCGCCCTTGATGATCTCGACCAGCAGCATCTTGTCGACGGGGCTGAAAAAGTGGATGCCAATGAAATTTTCGGGGTCGTTGGACGCCTTGGCCAGTTCCGTGATTGGCAGGGTGGATGTGTTGGTGGCAAAGATGCAGTCCTTGCCCGTCACTGCCTGCACCTTGGCCGTCACGTCAGCCTTGACGGCAGTATCCTCGAACACCGCCTCGACGATCAGGTCGCAGTCTTTCAACGCGGCATAGTTGGTCGTCGCGATGATGAGGCCGAGCAGCGCCGTTTTTTTCTCGGGTGTCGCCTTTTTGCGGGCGATGCCCTTGTCCATGTAGTCGGCGGAATAGGCCTTGCCCTTGTCCGCCGCCTCTTGCTTGGCGTCAATCAGCACGACCTTGATCCCAGCGAGGGCCGAGACGAGGGCGATGCCTGCGCCCATCATGCCCGCGCCGATCACGCCGACCTGTTTGACTTTCTGGTCGGGCACGGCAGGGCGGTTGGCGCCTTTTTCCAGCGCCTCCTTGTTGATGAACAGGCTGCGGATCATTGCCGACGACGAGGGATTCATCAGGACGTTGGTGAACCAGCGCGCCTCGATCTTGAGCGCGATGTCAAAGGGGACCATTGCGCCTTCGTAGACGGCAGACAGCAAGGCCTTGGCGGCGGGAAACGCGCCCTGGGTCTTGCCGTTCACCATCGCGCTGGCCCCGACAAAGGTCATGAAACCGGCGGGGTGGTAGGGGGTGCCACCGGGCATCTTGTAGCCCTTGTCATCCCAAGGCTTGACGATCTTCGGACCCGACAGCACCCATTCCTTGGCGCGGTTCAGCAATTCGTCAGCGGGCACGACTTCGTCGATCAGGCCAGCGCGCAAGGCGCTTTGCGGATCGGACAGCTTGCCATCGAGAAGAAAAGGCGAGGCCGCCATCGCGCCCATCTTTCGGACCAGACGCGTCGTGCCGCCCATGCCCGGAAAGATGCCGACCATGATTTCGGGCAGGCCGATCTTGGCCTTGGAGTTGTCGGCGGCGATGATGTGATGGCAGGCCAGCGGAATTTCGAAACCGATGCCGAGGGCGGTGCCGGGCAGGGCGGCGACGATGGGTTTGCCGCCCTTGTTGGTTTTCGCATCCATCCCGGCGCGTTCGATCTTGCGCAGGATGCCGTGACTGGCCATCAGACCGTCCATCAGGCCACGAGCAGGGTCGTCGCCTGCAGATTCTTTCATCTTCGAGATGATGTTCAGGTCCATGCCCCCGGCAAAGGATCCGTCCTTGCCCGAGGTGATGATGATGCCCTTGACCTTACTGTCGGCCAGCGCCTGATCGATCAGCGCATCAAGGTCGACGAACCCCTGCTGGTTCATCACGTTCATGGATTTGCCCAGGGTGTCCCAGATGATCGTGGCCACACCATCGGCGTCGGTCTTCATGGTAAAGTCGGTCATGGTTCAGACCCTTTCGATGATGGTGGCGGCACCCATGCCGGAGGCGATGCAGAGGGTGGCAAGGCCGGTGCCTTTGCCGGTACGCTCGAGCTCGTCCAACAAGGTGCCGATGATGATTGCGCCGGTCGCGCCCAGCGGATGGCCCATCGCGATGGACCCGCCGTTGACGTTGACCTTGTCGGTATCGACGTTGAAGGCCTGCATGAAGCGCAGGACAACCGCGGCAAAGGCCTCGTTCACTTCGAAGAGGTCAATGTCGCTGATCGACATGCCGGAGTCCTTGAGAATCTTCTCGGTGACCGGCACCGGGCCGGTCAGCATGATCGTCGGATCGGTGCCGATCTTGGCGGTGGCGCGGATCCGGGCGCGGGGTGTCAGGCCCCACTTTTCGCCGAACGCCTTGTTACCGATAAGGACGCCGGCGGACCCATCGACGATGCCCGACGAATTGCCAGCGTGGTGGATGTGGTTGATCCTTTCCAGATGCGGATATTTCATCAGGGCGACCTTGTCGAAGCCGGGCATCACTTCGCCCATCGCCTGAAAGGCGGGGTTCAGGGCACCAAGGCTTTGCATGTCGGTCTGGGGACGCATGTATTCGTCGTGGTCGAGGATCGTCAAACCGTTCTGATCGCGCACGGTGATCATCGATTTGGCGAACCGCTTGTCATCCCAAGCCGCCTTGGCGCGTTGCTGGCTGGCGACGGCCAGTTGATCGGCCTGATCGCGGGTAAAGCCGTATTCGGTGGCGATGATGTCGGCGCTGATGCCTTGGGGGACGAAATAGGTGTCCATCGCGATGGAGGGATCAACCGCGATTGCCGCCCCGTCGCTGCCCATCGGCACGCGGCCCATCATCTCGACCCCGCCAGCGATATAGGCGTCACCTGCGCCGCCTGCGATCTGATTGGCAGCCAGATTGACGGCCTCCATCCCGGACGCACAGAAACGGTTGATCGCCAGGCCGGGGATGGACTGGTCGAGGTCGCTTGCCAGAACGGCGGTCCGGGCCAGGCAACCGCCCTGTTCGCCGACCTGCGTGACGTTGCCCCAGATCACATCCTCGACCGCGTGGCCGTCCAGATTGTTACGCGATTTGAGGGCGTTCAGCACTTGGGACGACAGGCGGACGCTGGTCACCTCGTGCAGGCTGCCGTCAGCGCGGCCTTTGCCGCGGGGGGTGCGGATGGCGTCGTAGATATAGGCGTGTTCGGCCATTGTCGTCTCCTTAAGCGCGGTCAGCGGGCGAACCCGGCATCATGTCATAGGGGGCTTTCCAGCCCGGTGTGGCGGCAATCTGGTCCAGCCAACGGTCGATATGGGGATAGTCAGCGCGGTTGAAGGTGAATTCTTCGGGATAGAACAGGTATCCGGCGCAGGCGATGTCGGCGATGGTCATCTCTTCTCCTGCCAGCCAGCTTTGGTCGGACAGGTGTGCCTCAATGATCTTCAGTGCCGAGGCCAGGCGCATGGCGAGGAAATCAATTACGTCCTGATTGCGCTTGGCCGGGGGAAGGAAGTTCATGTTGAAGCGCAGGGTGCCCGCAACCCCACTGACCTTGTGGTTGTCAAAGAACATCCAGCGCAGCACCTCGCGCCGTTCAGCAGCCGATTTGCCGCCCAGTTTGCCAGTTTTCGAGCTGATGTAATCCTGAATGACCCCGGACTGGGTCAGGATCAGATCGCCGTCCACCATGACCGGCACCTCGCCCATGACATTCAAGGCACGAAATTCCGGCGTGCGGGTGGCGCCGTTGAAAAAGTCGACAAATTCCGGCTGCCATTCTTCGCCCGCAAGGGTCAGGGTCAGCGCCGCCTTGTAGGCATTGCCACTTTCGCCAAAGCAATAGAGTTTTATCGTCATGGTTTCTTCCTTTCAGGCGTTACCGTCCGTGGCGGGCCGGGGGGGGGGGG
>JBBKXP010000384.1:0-3012 GCA_037969545.1 Paracoccaceae bacterium
GGCACCGAGATGGTGATGCCGGGCGACAACCTGAAGTTCAACGTCGAGCTGATCGCGCCGATCGCAATGGAAGACGGCCTGCGCTTTGCGATCCGCGAAGGCGGCCGCACGGTGGGCGCTGGCGTGGTGTCCAAGATCATCGCATGATTCTTGAAACCGGTGGGCGGCAGACGATTGCCCGCAATCACCGAGCGCCACACCTCGGTAAGCCGGGCGCAACCAAACGGTAGGATGAGTGTCAGACCCATTTTGCCCACACAGGGCCGCCACCGATCAGGGGCGGCCCTTTCGCAATCCCGGGGCCAAACCTCTTGATCTCGGCCCCGACCTGCCGTAATCCCCGCGCAGGCCTTAGGGGTATAGCTCAGTTGGTAGAGCGACGGTCTCCAAAACCGTAGGTCGCGGGTTCAAGCCCTGCTGCCCCTGCCAGGCCACCCGTGCCCCGGCGCGATACAAGGGCACCGAACGCCGGCCATGTCGAAAATCACCCTTTCCCTGCATGTCGGCGCCCACAAGACAGCGACGACCCATCTGCAACGCAGCCTTCTGGCGCACAAGGAAATGCTGATCGCGGGCGGCGTGCGCTACTATGGGCCGGACTATCTGCGCCGCACTGGCCGGATGATCGACCGGATGTTCGGGTTGCCGGGCTACGAAGGGCCGCCGCCGCGCCGCCCGCCGGATGCGCAACTGGCGTTTCTGGCCAAGGACGCGCAGTATGTCGTGCTGAGCGAAGAGAACTTTATCGGCCCCTTCCAACGACCTGCGGATGCCACCGGCCCTGGTCCCTATCCGGATGCGCACGAACGGCTGGCCGCATTGGCGCAATCGCTGGATGTTGACCGGTTCCGGCTGTTTCTGGCGGTGCGCGATCCGGCGAGCTATCTGACCTCTGTCTACAGTCAGTCCCTGCTGGGCGGCCAGATCGCGACGCCGCAGACGTTTCGCAAAGCCAATCCGCTGCTCTCTGTCGATTGGGCCGATCTGGTGGCAAGGCTGCGCGCCGTTCCGGGCATCGACGACCTTTTTGTCTGGCGCTACGAAGACCACGCCGGGGTTCTGCCCCGGGTCTTGCGCCGGCTGGTGCTGTGGCGACAGGGCAGTCAGGTCGTCCCGGCGCGCACCAAGATCAACCCGGCGCTGTCGGCCCGCGCCCTTGAAGAAGTCTTGCAACGCGCCGCGACAGGCGAGACTGGCGGTCTGGCCCATGTCGCCCGCCGCGCATGGCCGGTTTCAAGAGGCCAACCGCGCATGGATATCTACGGCGCCGACGACCACGCCCAGTCAGCCGCCCGGTATGCAGCGCAGCTTGCCGCGATCCGGGCAATGGATGGCGTCACGTTTCTGCGACCGATCGTCCGACACCGCGCCGACAAGGCTTGAATTCGCCCCGGCGACCCCGTATGTCGCCGCTGATCCGCGAAAGGACCGTTCATGGCACGCACCAACCCCGTCCAGTTCATCCAGCAGACCCGCGCCGAAATCGGCAAAGTGGTCTGGCCGACCCGTCGTGAGGTGCTGTTGACGACGATCATGGTGTTCCTGATGGCGACCCTCACCGCGATTTTCTTCTCGCTGGTCGATATGCTGATCCGGTTCGGCATGCAGGGCGTGTTCAACAGCTTCGGGTCGTGACGCGGCAGCGAATACCTTGCGGACGACCACGGAAATTGCCCTGACCCCCTTGAATTCATTGGGGCGGGGGGGTATCAGCCAGCAAAATCCGGATCTGGCGTGCGGCGAATCATGTTGCGCGCCGATTTTCATTTTCGGGATCGTCGGTCTAGCAGGCTGAATAAATTGGAATTATTGGCCTCTTGGGGTCAATCGCGGCAAGGTGACTGGCAAGATGGCGAAACGGTGGTACTCGGTCAGCGTCCTCTCGAATTTCGAGAAGAAGATCGCCGAAACGATCCGCACCAAGGCCGCCGAGCAGGGCCTTGACGCGCAGATCGACGAGGTTCTCGTACCCACTGAAGAGGTCATCGAGATTCGTCGCAACAAGAAAGTGACCGCCGAACGCCGTTTCATGCCCGGTTACGTGCTGGTCCACATGGAGATGTCCGACGAAGGCTACCATCTGATCAACTCGATCAACCGTGTCACCGGGTTTCTGGGCCCGCAGGGCCGTCCGATGCCGATGCGTGATGCCGAAGTGCAGGCGATCCTCGGCCGGGTGCAAGAGGGCGAGGACAGCCCACGGACCCTGATCCACTTCGAGATCGGCGAAAAGGTCAAGGTGTCCGACGGCCCGTTCGAGGATTTCGACGGCATGGTCGAAGAAGTCGACGAAGACAACCAGCGCCTCAAGGTGTCGGTATCGATCTTCGGGCGGGCAACCCCCGTCGAATTGGAATTCACGCAGGTCGCCAAACAGTAACCGGCGTGTGCAGACGTGGGAGGCCCGGACCCGATCCTGGTCGAACCACGGCAAACCGGCCCCAAGGGGCCATTGTAGGATGGGCAATCGGTCCATCGCTGAAAAAGGAGAGGCCGCATGGCCAAGAAAGTAATGGGGTCGCTCAAGCTGCAGGTGAAAGCCGGGCAAGCCAACCCGTCCCCGCCCGTCGGTCCGGCCCTGGGTCAGCGCGGCATCAACATCATGGAATTCGTCAAGGCGTTCAACGCCAAGACCGCGGACATGGAACCGGGCGCGCCGACCCCGGTGATCATCACCTATTATCAGGACAAATCGTTCTCGATGGAGATCAAGACTCCGCCGGCATCGCATTTCCTGAAAAAGGCCGCCAAGCTGAAAGCCGGGTCAAAGACCCCCGGCAAAGCCACCGCCGGCACCGTGACCACCAAGCAGGTGCGTGAAATCGCCGAAGCCAAGATGCGCGACCTGAACGCCACCAGCGTCGAGGCCGCCATGAAGATCATCGTGGGCTCGGCCCGCTCTATGGGCATCGAGGTGAAGTGATGGCAAAGTTCGGAAAACGCACAACCGCTGCGCGTGCTGCCTTTGACGGCAAACACAATGTCACCGTGACCGAGGCCGTGGCACTGGTA
>JBBKXP010000385.1:0-3115 GCA_037969545.1 Paracoccaceae bacterium
ATCACCAACCACATGCCGACCGCCGAATTGCAGGCGCTGGACGCGGCGCATCACATGCACCCGTTCACCACCGATTCCGACCTCGCCAAAAAGGGTGCCCGCGTCATCACCCGCGCCGATGGCGTGTTCCTGACCGACAGCGAGGGGCACCGGATTCTGGACGGTATGGCGGGGCTCTGGTGCGTCAACATCGGCTATGGGCGGGGCGAGTTGGCCGATGTCGCCGCCCGGCAGATGCGCGAACTGCCATTTTACAACACGTTTTTCCAGACCACCCACGTGCCGGCCATCGCGCTGGCGGCGAAACTGGCCGAACTGGCGCCGGGCGATCTGAACCACGTCTTTTATGCGGGGTCCGGGTCGGAAGCGAACGACACCAATATCCGTCTGGTGCGGCATTACTGGGCGCTCAAGGGCAAGCCGGAAAAGCTGAACATCATCAGCCGCCACAACGGGTATCACGGCTCGACGATTGGCGGCGGGTCGCTGGGCGGGATGCAGGGTATCCACGATTGCGGCGGGATGATCGCCAACGTGCATCACATCGGCCAGCCGCATTGGTATAACGAAGGCGGCGACATGGACCGTGACGCGTTCGGGCTGATGCGGGCGCAGGAACTTGAGACCAAGATCAACGAGTTGGGCGTCGACACCGTCGCCGCGTTCATCGGCGAACCCATTCAGGGCGCGGGCGGCATCGTCATTCCGCCCGACAGCCATTGGCCCGAAATCCAGCGGATCTGCGACAAGTATGGCATCCTGCTGATCGCCGACGAGGTGATCACCGGGTTCGGCCGCACCGGCAACTGGTTCGGCTCGCAGACCGTCGGGATCAAGCCGCATATCATGACGGTGGCCAAGGGGCTGTCGTCGGGCTACGTCCCGATCGGCGGCTCGATCGTGTGCGACGAGGTGGCGAACGTCATCGGGTCGGACGAATTCAACCACGGCTATACTTATTGCGGCCACCCGGTTGCCGCTGCGGTGGCGCTGGAAAACCTGCGGATCATCGAAGACGAAAAGATGATCGAGCGGGTGCGCGACGACATCGGCCCGTATTTCGGCGAAAAGTGGGCGACGCTGGCGGATCACCCGCTGGCGGGCGAGGCGCGGTCGATTGGTCTGATGGGCACCCTTGCCCTGACGCCGGACAAGGCGACCCGTGCGCCCTTTGCCAGCGATGAGGGCACTGTCGGCTATCGGACCCGCGAACGCTGTTTCGCCAATGATCTGGTGATGCGCCACGTCGGCGACCGGATGATCGTCGCGCCGTCGCTGTGCGTCAGCCACAGTGAGGTCGACGAGCTGGTCAAGCGGGCGTCGCTGTCGCTGGATGAAAGCTACAAGGCGCTCAAGGCCGACGGGATGCTGGTCGCCGGCACCCGCTGATGGACCTGTTGACGGCCAATGACCGGGCCGGGCAGTATCCGGCGTCGTGGTATGCCGCGACGGCGGAGGCCCTGCCGCTGCAACCTGCTGCCACTGGCGATCTGACCTGCGATGTCTGTGTCGTCGGGGCGGGGTTTACCGGCCTGTCGACGGCGCTGCATCTGGCGCAGGCGGGCTATGACGTGGTGCTGGTCGATGCGCAGCGGATCGGCTTTGGCGCGTCGGGGCGTAACGGCGGACAGGTCGGCACCGGGCAGCGGCTGGATCAGGATGATCTGGAAAACATGGTGGGCAAGGACCACGCCCGCGCCCTGTGGAACCTGTCGCTGGATGCGGTGCAAAAGGTGCGCGACCTGATCGCGGCGCACAAGATCGACGCGCATTGGGTCGACGGGGTGATCCATGCGGACCACAGGGCGCGGTTCGTGCCGCAAACCCACGCCTACGCCGACAAGATGGCGCGGGACTATGATTATGACAGGATCAGCAAACTGGACCGCGACCAGATGCAGGCCCTTGTCGGGGCGCCTGCCTATCACGGCGGGGCGTTGGACATGGGGGGCGGTCATATCCACCCGCTGCAATTCGCCTTTGGCCTCGCGCGGGCCTGTCTGGCCGCAGGCGTGCGGGTGTTCGAACAGACGCGGGTGACGGCAGTGGAACCGGGTAGGCCCGCGACAGTGCACACCGACGCGGCAGAGATCCGCGCCAGTCATGTGGTGCTGGGCTGCAACGGCTACCTTGGAGCGCTGAACGGGCGGGTGGCCGCACGGGTCATGCCGATCAACAATTTCATCGTGGCGACCGAACCCTTGGGACAGGATCAGGCAAGGACGCTGATCCGCGACAATCATGCGGTGGCCGACAGCAAATTCGTCATCAACTATTTCCGGCTGAGCCACGACAATCGCATGCTGTTCGGCGGCGGCGAGACTTATGGCTATCGTTTTCCCGCCGATATCGCGGCACTTGTGCGCAAACCGATGGCGCAAATTTTTCCACAACTGGCCGGTGTCCGCATCGACCATGCTTGGGGCGGGACGCTGGCGATCACCCTGAACCGGATGCCGCATTTCGCGCGGCTGTCGGGCAACATCCTGTCGTTGTCAGGCTATAGCGGCCACGGGGTCGCGCTGGCCACCCTGGCGGGCGAGCTGGCGGCGCAGGCGATCCGGGGGCAGGCGGAACGGTTCGACCTTATGGCATCGGTGCCAACGCGGGATTTCCCCGGCGGCGTGGCGCTGCGCTGGCCGCTGCTGGTGCTGGCGATGGTCTGGTTTTCGCTGCGCGACCGGCTTTAAAGCGGGCCGAAGCCCCCGACATGTTCGGGGCCCACCGCTGTGGTGACGGGGCCCCGGAACAAGTCCGGGGCTGCGATAGCCCCCGCCGTCCCCGAAATGTTCGGGGACCTCGCGCCAAGAGGCCCCGGATCACGTCCGGGTTGCGAAGACACCCACTAGCGTCCCAGATTCTCGCGCAGCAGAATGTCGATCCTGATCTGTTCCTGCGACGCCAGCGGCTGACGCGCATCGCTGCGGGCCCGCAGCAGGCGGATCGCGCTGCGCACCAGATGGCCGGGATCCTGGGCGATCACCGCATCAAGATCTCCGTCGCGCATGGCCTGTTCGGTGAACCGGGTGCGTTCGTGGGCGATGACGATCTGGGTGCGGGTGTCGGCGACGCTGCGCAGCGCCTCGAGCGGCGCACGCGCCTCGGCGCTAAGGAT
>JBBKXP010000386.1:0-7113 GCA_037969545.1 Paracoccaceae bacterium
GTGCGGGCGGTCGGCGGCGGGGGTGGCGGCGTCTGGTCCAGCGTCGGCGCGGGTTTTTCCACGGCGGACGATGCCGCGACCGCGGTGGCGCCGGGCGCGGCGAACATCCCCTTCAACGACGGTGACGTACAGGCCGCAAGGACAATGACAGGTAACAGGGCGAACTTTTTCATGGCTCCTATCTAGGACCTGTTCACGGTGCTGGCAACGTGGGGCGCGTGACTTGCGCCCCCCCTTGCCGGGGCATAGGTTGATTGCATGGAACCGCTGATCGACCCTTTTGCCCGTGCGATCCGCTATTTGCGGGTGTCAGTCACCGACCGCTGCGATTTCCGCTGCGTCTACTGCATGTCAGAAAATATGACGTTCCTGCCAAAAAAGGATCTTCTGACTCTCGAAGAACTGGACCGGCTTTGCACCGCCTTCATCGGTCTGGGGGTACAGAAACTGCGGATCACAGGCGGCGAGCCGCTGGTGCGCCGCGAGATCATGACGCTCTTTCGCGCCATGTCGCGGCATTTGGACAGCGGAGCGTTGCAGGAACTGACTTTGACGACGAACGGCAGCCAGCTCGAGAAATACGCAACCGAGTTGGTCGCGGCCGGGGTTCGGCGGGTGAATGTATCACTGGATACGCTGGATCCGGTCAAGTTCACGGCGATTACGCGCTGGGGCCGGCTTGAGCAGGTCCTGCGCGGAATCGATGCCGCCCAACGCGCAGGGCTGCGCGTCAAGATCAACACGGTGGCCCTAAAGGGGGTCAACGAGGACGAACTGTTCGGCCTGGTCGACTGGTGTGCCACCCGTGATCTGGACCTGACGTTCATCGAGGTGATGCCGATGGGCGATATCGGCAACGAGGACCGTCTGACGCAATATTGGTCGCTGCGTGACTTGCGTGCCACCTTGGCAGATCGGCATCAGATCACCGATCTAGCCGAACGCAGTGGCGGTCCAGCCCGCTATGTGCGGCTGGAAACTGGACAAAAGGTCGGGTTCATCACCCCGCTCAGCCACAATTTCTGCGAAAGCTGCAACCGCGTGCGGATCACCTGCACCGGCGAGATTTATACCTGTCTGGGGCAGGAAGGGCATAGCGACCTGCGGGCGCCGCTGCGGACGTCAGAAAATAATGGGCTGCTGGAAAACGCGATCCGGGCCGCAATTGCGCTGAAACCCAAGGGGCACGATTTCGACTATTCACGACAAACCGTGGACGGGCAGGTCAGCAGGCACATGAGCCATACCGGCGGCTAAGTTCCTCGCTAAGCGGCCGGCATCCGCTCCTCGACAATGCCCGCCCACCAAGAACAGCCCGCCGGAATTGCCTCGTCGTTGAAATTGTATTCCGGGTGATGCACCATCGCGGTTTCGCCATTTCCGACCAGAATGTAGGCACCGGGGCGTTCTTCCAGCATATAGGCGAAATCCTCGCCGCCCATGACCAGCGGTGCATCGTTGCATGATCCGGCAATGTTTTGCGCGACCTGCGCGGCAAAGGCCGTTTGTTCATCGGTGTTCACCATGCAGGGATAGCCGTCGATATAGTTGATTATCGCCTTGGCCCCGAAGGCCTGCGCCGTCGCTTCGGCAATGCCGAACAGCCGGGCTTTTGCCAGTGCGCGCATTTCCTTCGACATGGTGCGGATCGTGCCTTTGAGCATGACGCATTGCGGAATCACGTTGAACGCCTTTGACGAGCTTTCGATGGCCGTCACCGACACTACGACCTGATCGACCGGATCGGCGTTGCGGCTGGCGATCGATTGCAGAGCCTGCACAAGTTGTGCCGATGTGACCACCGGGTCGACAGTTTCATGCGGTTTCGCAGCATGGCCGCCCTTGCCCTCGACCGTGATCTCGAATTGGTCGGTGGCGGCGAAAAACACACCGGCGCGGATCGCAAAACTGCCCACGGGTTGGCCAGGCCAATTGTGCATGCCATAGACCTCTTGAATGCCGAAACGGTCCATCATGCCGTCGGCACACATCTCACGGCCGCCGCCGCCGCCTTCTTCGGCGGGCTGAAATATCACCACCACGGTGCCGTCGAAATTCCGGGTCTCGGCAAGGTACTTTGCGGCTCCCAACAGCATCGCCGTGTGTCCGTCGTGGCCACAGGCGTGCATCGCACCGGGGGTTTTTGAAGCGTAGTCAAGCCCTGTCGCCTCGAGGATCGGCAGGGCGTCCATGTCGGCGCGCAGGCCGATTGTCTTGCCAGACGCGTTCATCTTGCCTTTGATTACTGCCACGACGCCAGTGCGCCCGATGCCGGTCACGACCTCGTCGCAACCGAAATCGCGCAGCTTTTCGGCGACCAGCGCGGCGGTGCGGTGGGTTTCGAACAGGATTTCGGGGTTTTCGTGAATATCCTGCCGCCAGGCTGTGATTTCGGGCAACAATTCGGCAAAACGGTTTTTGACGGGCATGGCATCGACCTCCATCTGTCATGGTCGTTCATGCCTGACTCATCCTGTCCCTCCGGACAAGGGGGTCCAATCGCTTATTGGTTGCGGCACTGATTGCGCATGCGCGTCATCTTCGTCTCAAAGGACAGATTTTCGTTCTGCATGTTCGCGGCGATCCGGTTCATGCAGCGCGCCTGGGCATCCGCAAGATCGTCGGCACCCGAGGCGATAGACGCCGTGACAGCGATTGTGAGCCCTACGATCGCTGCGGTGATCACGACAAAATCCACTGTTACTGCCCCGGCGTCGTCGGCAAAAAAGCGGCGCAAAACCGCAGTGAAACGACGGGGCGGCGCAAATGCATCGATCATTGACGTGATCCCTTTGAAATGAGTTCAAATGCGATCGTAAGCTGAAAATTTGACTTTGATGTGACTGAACTGGGCAAGCGGTTGGGCAATTCTGATCCCGGGCCATAGGATTCTGCTGGATTCACAATCCCTTGGCGATATTCAACCGCGACCCGTCGCTGAACCGCGACACCCTGAACCGGCTGATGTCGTGCCCCGGCGTGTCGCCCGCGACAAGTGCTGCGACAATCCTCCCAAATGCCGGAGCGATCCCAAAACCATGTCCGCACATACCCGTCGCGATGGTCAGGCCAGGCAAGGGTTCGGCCCGGTCGACCACCGGCACCACATCGGGAAGGGTGTCGATCATCCCGGCCCAAGCGGTTTTGATCGTGGTTGGTCCCAGACCCGGAAAGGTTGTGCTGAAATCGCGGGCCAGTTCGGCAACCTTATGCGGATGCGGGGCCGGGTTCAGGATGCGCATCGCCTCGAAGGGACTGGGGCCATCGCCCGACCAACAGCGCGGCGTGGTCCACGAGTCAGGATAGCCACGCGGTGCGATGGGCCTGAATTTGGTGCCCAACGGGTCTGCCGACAGGGGCCGTGCATAGTGCGGCAGCGCCCGGAACGCATCCGGCCCGATGTAAAGTTCATGAAATGCATCCGGCGCAATCGTGTAACCGCCGTCGCTGCGCCGCCGCCAGGCGATCGTGTTGCAGGACGCCCCGCCCGCAAACACATCGGCCATCGGCGCCGTTGCGGCGACCGTCGCGCGGACCGACAGTTGCGGGATGCTGACGCCGTGCCGGCGCAGCAGCAACGATGACCATGCACCACCCGCAACCACAACTGCCGGGGCGGCCACCCTGCCCTGTTCGGTGATCGCCCCGGCGACCCGGCCCGCAGCGATGTCGATCAGGCGCGCGGCACAGTTTTCGACGATGGTCACCCCCGCCCGCACCGCCGCGCGCGCCAGTGCCGGGACGGCGATACTGGGTTCGGCCTGCATGTCGGATGCGGTCCACAAGCCTCCGCGCCACGTCACACCAGCGTCAGGCAACATCTGCGCCACCTCGGCCGAGGTCAGCAGTCGTGTGTCCAGATCGTGCGCCCTGGCAAGCGGCAGCCAGCCAGCAAATCCCGCGACTTCGCTGTCTTTCTCCGCCAGATACAGTGCGCCGGACTGGCGCAATCCCAGATCCTCGCCAATCTCAGCCGCCAGTTGCCGCCAGATCGCATTGGCCTCCACCATGATAGGCAGTTCGGCAGGGTCGCGCCCCTGCTGGCGGATCCAGCCCCAGTTGCGCGACGATTGTTCGCCCGCCACCCTGCCCTTTTCGACCAACACGGCGCGCAGGCCGCGTTTGGCACATTCCCACGCCGTCATCACCCCGATGATGCCACCGCCGATGACGATGACATCGGCGGTGGCGGGCAACGGACCCGGATGTTCGATAGGAGACTGGTCCGAGATCGGAAATGCGCTCATGCAGCGAGGTGATCGACGAGGCGGGCGATGAAGGCCTCACCTTGTGCAAACTGATCGAGGCTGATGAATTCGTTCGGCTGGTGCGCCTGGGCAATATCGCCGGGCCCGCAGATCACCGCCGAATAGCCGCGTTCCTGAAATTGCCCGGCTTCGGTGCCGTAGCTGACGACATGGGCGGCGTTGTCGCCGGTCAGTTGGCGGGCCAGTTGTTCGGCCATGCCGGCGTTTTCGGGTTGTAGCGCGGGGACGTCGAAAACCTTTGTCACGGCGATCCCTGCTTCGGGGCGAATCGCCTTCATCTCGGCTTCGATCCGCGCAACCTCGGCTTTGAAACGGGTGGTCCAGTGGGCGGCGGTTTCGCCGGGCACGGCGCGAAACGACACGACGAAATGGCAATCTTTGGCAGTGATGTTGTGGGCCGTGCCGCCACTGATCGTGCCGACGTGCAGTGTCGTGTAAGGCGGCACGAAATCGGCGGCCAGCGGCGACGGCGTCGCGGCAGCGTTTTCGGCATTCGTCCGGTTGCACCAGTCGATCAGCCGTGCGCCCTGCATGATGGCACTGACGCCGGTATGAAGAAGCGAGGAATGCACTTCGAATCCCCGCATGTGAACGCCGAACCCGAGGCCGCCCTTGTGCCCCGTCACCACCTGCATCATCGACGGTTCGCCGACGATCACGGTGTCGGCGCGGGGCATTCCCTGCGCGACCATGTGATCGATCATCGGCGGCGCACCGGTGCAGCCGACCTCTTCGTCATAGCTCAGCGCGATCTGGAGCGGCCGTATCAGCCCGCGTTCAAGGGCCAGCGGGACGGCCGACAGTGCCAGCGCATCGAACCCTTTCATGTCGCAGGTGCCCCGGCCATAGAGGCGGTCACCTTTTCGCGTCACCGTGAACGGGTCAGTATCCCAAGCCTGCCCGTCTACCGGTACCACATCGGTATGGCCGGACAGGACGACGCCACCCGCCACCTCGGGGCCGATGTGTGCATAAAGCGCCGCCTTGGTCCCGTCGGCATTGGGCACCCTGACGGATGCGACGTCGTGACCATCCAGATAATCCGCCACGAAATCTATCAGGTCGAGATTGCTGTCGCGGCTGACGGTGGGAAAACTGACGAGGCGGTCCATCAGATCGCGGGCTGTCAAGGTCATGGGCATTGCGGCCTCCTTTACCCAAAAAGTGGGCCGATGCGGGGGCAAGGTCAAGCGCCGTACGGTGCAGGCTGAAATCGGCTGACGGATATCGTTTTCCGTGCGACTGTCGGCGGACGAATACCCCAAGTGCTGCCGATGAACCCGCGCTAAAACCAAAGAAACAAAGCTACTTGGGAGGTTCTAGAAGCCAGACAGGGATCGCTCGTTCTGTCTGTGCAGCGCCTCAAGACCAATCTAGGGATAAGCGATGGCGAGGTCCACGCCGTCAACGACACGCGCCTTGATCTGGCATCCGGTGCATTGTTGGGCGTTGTCAGTGAAAGCACGACCGGCAAAGCCGTCACCATTATGTCGTTGTTGGGGCGGCTGCCATCGCCCCCTGTCGACATTCGCGGCGGCAAGGTCTTGTCAGGCGGCGAGGACATCCTGCATATCGACCCAGACACTGAGCCTGGGATCAGAGGATGCGCCAGCGGATGATGATCGCCATCGCGCCGGCCTGCCACCCCAAGGTGCTAAAGCCGATCTTGGTGTCGGCGACCTTGGGGCCGGCGACAGTGTTCATTACCGAAAGCACGCGGTTGTTTCTGGGGCTTGGTTTTCCCGGGATCGGGAAAGAGCCTGTCAGACAGTATTGCTTGAAGGACAACGTTCCCTGAACGGGAATCGCTGCCCGACCTCGCAATATCGCTGACGGTGTCGAGCGTGAATTGCATCTGCGACGGCTTGCGCGACGCGCCCGACCCGCGGATCGGGGGCTAGAGGATGGGCAATCTGCCCATCCACTGCAGATGAGCAGATTGCCCATCCTACATGGTGTGCCTGCGGATACGGCGGATCAACAGCCATACGGCCAGCAAGTTCACAGGCGTGACGGCATCCATCACGGCGGCCTTCGACGGCGCGGTTCAGGCGCAGTTGCAGGTCGGCGCGGCGGTCCATCGAGGTGAGCATTGCCTGATTCTGGGCCGAGCGTTCGACATCGATCCATGTGCGCGGCAGGTCGCCCGCCCGGATCGCCCGGTCGGACATCGCCTGAAGGCGGGTCTCGGTGGATTTGACGGTGTGCATCATGAAATCGCGGAACGTCTGACGGCCCTTGAACCGCAACTCGTGCAGCGCAGCGTTCCGCTCGTTGACCAGTTGCTCATGGGCCCCAGTCGCGCCGAACCGGAACGACGACCGGACAACGATGTTTTCCAATTCGCCCGAATTGGCCAGCGGGGCGTGCAGCGTCTCGGTCGGCCGGCTGGTCTCGGCGGCCATCGCTGCGACAAGATCGCTCAGTCGCTTGTCCAATACGCCCAATCGCGCCTTCAGTTGGCGCATCCGGGCCAGACCCAGCGTCGACATTGGTTAGCGCTGCGGGTGGTCGGGGATCGGTGACATCGGCTGGCCTGTCTGCATGTCGCCGCCACCCTATCGGGACTTTCCGGGGTTTAAACCGGAAAGTTCCATCTTTTTGAAAGCTTAGCGGCACACAACGGTATACAATGCGCCGCCAAACGTCAGATGCAGACCACGTCCAGCGGCGGGAAGCCATTGAAACAGACCGACGAATAGGTGCTGGTATAGGCGCCGGTGTTGCGGATCAGTACGCGGTCGCCGGTCTGCAAGGTCAGCGGAAAGTTCATCAGCCGCTTTTCGTAGAGCACATCAGCGCTGTCGCAAGATGGTCCGGCGACGATGCAAGGGCCCATCGGATC
>JBBKXP010000387.1:0-11271 GCA_037969545.1 Paracoccaceae bacterium
GTGAGCAAGGTCGCCGTGTTCACCGACGTATCGCCGCGTTTGGCCATCAACGCCAGCGTCAGCGACAACGTCGTCCCGGCGATGCAATAGCCGACAACGTTGAGCTTTTTCACATCGCAGATCGCTCTGACCTCGGCAAACGCCCGCAGGAACCCGTCCTGCACATAATCGTCGATACCGGTGTCGCGGTAGGCACTGCCGGGGTTGACCCAACTGACCACGAACAGGGTGTAGCCCTGGTCCACGATCCATTTGATCAGGCTGTTCTGCTCTTTAAGGTCCAGAATGTAGAACTTGTTGATCCAGGGCGGAAAGATCAGCAGCGGGGTTTTGTGGACATCGGGCGTGGTCGGGGCATATTGGATCAGCTCGAACATATGGTTGCGAAATACCACCTGGCCCGGAGTGGTGGCCAGATTGACGCCAATCTCGAACGCCTTGCGGTCGGCCAGCGTCACCACCAGATCGCCGTTGTTGGCCTCAAGATCCGCAACAAGGTTTTCCAGCCCGTCGATCAGGCTTTGGCCTTCGGTTTCGACGGCGCGGGTCAGGGCATCGGGGTTGGTGCCGAGGAAATTGGCCGGGCTCAGCATGTCGACGATCTGGCTGGAAAAGAAGTCAAGGCGTTTGCGCTCTTTGTCGTCCAGCCCTTCGACGGCCGCTGTCGCCTCGTGGATCGCGGCAGCGTTCAGCAAGTACTGCTGTTTGACAAAGTTGAAATAGGGGTGAGTCTCCCACAGCGGATTTGCGAACCGGCGGTCTTTCGGAGTCGAATCGGTCGGGGCCTCAAGCTTGCCCTGCGCAAGAAGGTGCTGGGCCTCAACGTAATGTTTCACTGACTTGCCCCAGAACGCGATCTGCTGTTCGAATATCTTGCCGGGGTTCTGGATCATCTCGTTCAGATAGGCGTTCGTTGCTTTGGCAAACAGTTCGGGCGTCGGTCCCTGCAGGCTTTGGCGGGTTTCGCGCTTGAGTGACATCGCGGCCAAAAGACGTTGGGTCAAACCCTCGACCCGTGACAAATTCGCCTCAAGTTTGTCAAGGTTCTGACCGGCGGGCGCACCGTCATCTAAATCGTTTGTTGTCATATCAACCTCCCCGGCCTACTTTGCAATTGCAGCATCTGCATGTTCGCAGGTGCCGCATCCCCTGCCCCGCGCAATGGGGCGATCTACCAAGGATCCACGCCTTGAAGTATATGATGACCTACGACCTGATGGAAAGCATACGTAACACCAACCAGTGGTTGGGGGCCAGTGCACGCGCTTTCGGGTCATATCCGATGATGGCGCTGTCGGCCAATCCGATGGTCGAATGGATCAAGGCCTGGGGCGAAGTGACCGAGCGGGCTTTTGCTCGCATGGTGACCAAACCCGACTGGGATATTCCCTCCGTGACGGTCGAGGATGGCAAGGACCACAACGTGCGGATCATGACCGTGGTCGAAAAACCGTTCGGCAACCTGATCCATTTCAAGGTGCCGGGGCGAACCCCGCGCAAACGCCGGGTGATGTTGGTGGCACCGATGTCCGGCCACTACGCGACCTTGTTGCGCAAGACCGTGATCAGCCTGCTGCCCGATTGCGAGGTTTTCATCACCGACTGGCACAATGCCCGCGACATTCCGGTCAGCGCCGGCAAGTTCGATGTCGAGGATTACACGCTGTATCTGGTCGAGTTCATGAAGGCGCTGGGGTCTGACCTGCATGTGATCGCGGTTTGCCAGCCCGCCCCGCTGACATTGGCGGCCACGGCCTATCTGGCCGCCGAAGATCCAAAAGCGCAGCCGCGCACGCTGACACTGATCGGCGGCCCGATCGACCCCGAGGCGAACCATACCGAAGTGACCGATTTTGGCAGGTCCGTCACAATGGGCCAACTGGAACAGACAATGATCCAGCGCGTCGGGTTCAAACATGCCGGTGTCGGTCGGCAGGTTTATCCGGGGCTGTTGCAACTGGCCTCGTTCATCTCGATGAACTCAGAGACCCACATCTCGGCGTTTCAGGACCAGATCTTTCGGGTTGCCAAAGGCGATGCCTCGGAAAACGACAAACACAACCAGTTTTATGACGAATATCTGGCGGTCATGGACATGACGGCTGAATTCTACCTGTCGACCGTCGGGCGTATCTTCAAGGGTCGCGATATTGCGCGCAACGCATTCACTGTCGCCGGGCGCAAGGTTGATATCGACAAGATCACGTCGGTCGCCGTGATGGTGGTCGAGGGAGAAAACGATGATATCTCGGCCCCCGGCCAGTGCTATGCGGCCATTGACCTGTTGACGGGCCTGCCGTCGGACAAGAAGAAGTCGCACCTTGAACCGGGCGCCGGGCACTTTGGCATCTTTGCCGGTCGCAGCTGGCGCAACAACATACGCCCGCTGGTGCTGAAATTCATCGACGCCCATGGCGAAGCACCGGTGAAGGCTGCAAACAAGAACGCGGCCTGATGGCGGGCGATGTGGCCTTTGCCTGCATTTGCGGGCAGGTCGCCGGAGTTCTGACCGAGGTCTCCCCCAGTGCCGGTGCGCAGGTGGTGTGCCATTGCACCAGTTGTCGGGCAGCCGACGTTTATCTGGGTCAACCTGACCCGGTCGACGGTGTCGCCCTGTTTCAGACCACTCCAGACCGGGTCCGGTTTCAGCAAGGTCAGGACAAGCTGGCGTTGTTCTGCCTTGCAAAGGGCGGTTTATTTCGCTGGCATGCGTCATGTTGCAAGGCGCCGCTGTTCAACACGATGCCGGGGCCGGGTTTCGCTTTTGCCAGCCTGCACGTGGCGCGGGTCGCCGACCCCGGCCAACTCGGGCCGGTGACCGGGCACGTCAATGTCCCAAAGGGCGACCAGAGCCATCGCAACGCGGGGCTGGCGAGGACCATACTGGGGGTGCTGCGGCGAACAGTAGCGGCGCGGCTGAGCGGTCGCTGGAAACGGACCCCGTTCTTTGACATGGCAACGAAAACGCCGGTCGTCGCGCCACGGATCCTTAGCGACGAGGACCGCAGCGGGCTAAGCCTTTCCTGACCTTTCGCCAATGCCTGACCGAAACCATCCCCGCCAAACGCACTGCCGTTTGACTAACGCAAGACCAGCGGCTGATTCATCCAAGCCCGCAGCGCGGCGGTGGTGGCGGTCGGCTGTTCCAGGGTTGGCAGGTGACCGGCATCCGCGATCACGTGCAACTGGGCGTAAGGAATGAGTTCGGCCATGAATTCGTGCCGCTTGAGGGGCAACAGGCTGTCGGCCTCGCCGCAGAGCACAAGGGCCGGCTGTTTGATGCGGCGCAGCGTTGCCTGCTGGTCCTTGCGCCGTTGCAGGGCGCGGGCCTGACGCACATAGACTTCGGGGCCAAGGGTGCGCCACATCGTGGCAACTTTCGCCAGAACATCGGCGCGTCCCGGCGTATTGGCCAGATAACCAGGCCGCAGTTCGGCCGCCATCACATCGTCCAGCCGGCGCGATTTGGCGGCAACGATCAGTGTCTCGCGGTCCGAGGCCTCCTGTGGCGTTCCAGCCAGCGGGGTGGTCGACAAAAGTGCGATCCGGGTCACCCGTTCGGGGGCCCGGCGGAGGACTTCCAGCGCCACGATGCCGCCCATCGACAGCCCGGCAAGGGCGAATTTGGCGGGCGCGGCACTGAGGATTTCCGAAGCAATTTCTTCGATTCGCTCGCCAAGACTGATTGGTGCGACCATCACCGGCATTTCACGCCCAAGGCTGACGATCTGCGGCAGGAAAATCCGGGCATCACACATCAGGCCAGGCAAAAGCAGCAGCGGTTCAGCCATCTGCTGATGTTCCGGGCCGTCTGGGCATTGCGGTTCCTTGTCTGACCGGCCCCACAATGACGCAGGCTGCGGCCAATCAAAAGGGCTTTCGCGACAAGGATCCTGTTCAACCCAAGGCGCGGCGGGCAGCAGGGCGATAGATCAGCGGGGTGACCGCCAAGGCAGCCTTGGCATGGCCCATCGACTGGGCGAGACTCGAAATCTGCGCACCGCCGACAAGAATTCCAACAGATGCGAGCCACATCCTCCAGCCGGTCATGACGGATCTTTCGTGGGGGTCTTGGGTGATTTCACTGGCCTGCGCCCTGTAGTGGATCGCCACCATCGCGAAACCAATCGTGGCAAGCCCGAAAAATCCGATGACCCAAGCGAGGTTTGCGCCCTGCCCCAGCCCGGCGGGCACCGCGAAAAGTCCGGCCATGCCGGCCGCCATAACCACCGCGCCCACCGCCATCCAAGGGGGCCTGCGTCCCCAGCGGCTTTGCGTGCGGTCTGACAGATAGCCGACCAGCGGATCGGTGATCATGTCAAAGATCAGCACCGCCGTGATCACGAATCCTGCTGTGCCGACGGGGACGCCAAGATAGGCCGTGAGGAAATTGAAAACCAGCAGTTGCTTGACCACAACAAAGACGACGACGCCCATGTCGGCCAGCCCCCAGCCGGCCTTTTGGCTCTGTGACAGCGGCATGCGATCCCCACGCCTCGATCTGTCGGCTCTCGATTGCGCGGGATATGGATTCGCCAAAGCGAAACGTGGCGTCAAAGTATTCGAGTGCAAAAAATGCAAGAGCGGTTGGTCAGAAACCGCGCTGAGGCAGCGCGTTCAGGGTGGCGGCGGTCAGGCCAAGGCAGGCGGGGTCAGAAAACCGATGATCGGCGCCCTTGACCAGCGTGAGGCGGATATCGGGGCCGGTAACGTGGTCCAGCAATCGCACGGCGGTCGATTGCGCAACGTCGGCATCAAAAGTGCCTTGCAGGAACCGTGTCGGAAACGGCAAGTGCAGCGGTGCGCGCAGCACCAGATGACTGCGCCCATCTTCGATCAGCCGCCGGGTGATGATATAGGGGTCGCCATAGTTCGAGGGCAACGCAATCTGGCCGTCACGCTCCAGCGCGACCTTTTGAGTGGCGTCGAAACCGGCCCACATGCTGTCTTGGGTAAAGTCCGGGGCGGCGGCGATGGTGACGAGGCCGGCGACCCGGTCGGGCATGGACCGCGCCAAAAGCAGGCTGATCCACCCACCCATGCTGGAACCGACCAGCACGACCGGCCCGTCGACAAGGTCCAAAGCGGCGCGGGCGTCTGCCGTCCAGTCGCCGATGCAGCCGTCGGTGAATTGCCCGTCGCTCGACCCGTGACCGGTGTAGTCAAAGCGCAGAAAAGCGCGGTTTTGCGTCTTGGCCCAATCTTCGAGGAAAACCGCCTTGGTGCCGCCCATGTCGGATTTGAACCCGCCGAGGAATACGATGGCAGGTCCCGTCCCCTCGGTCAGATGATAGGCAATGTGTCCCCGCGGGGTTTCCAGATAATCCATGCGCCCGTTGCACCACACCGTTCCCGACGCTGCAAGCCCAGCCCCTTGACCTTGCCTGCAAGGGCGGTCAGAAAACGCCCATCACACCCGCAACCGGGCGTTCCGTAGGCGCCGAACAGACGAGGAGGCCCCAAGATGGCCCAGATCACCCTGACCTTTCCCGACGGTAATGCCCGCCCTTTCGACGCAGGCGTGACCCCTGCCGAAGTCGCCAATGCTATCGCCACCAGCCTTGGCAAGAAGGCGATCAGCGCAACGGTGAACGGGGCGCATCACGATCTGCAATGGCCGATAGACGCCGACGCCAGCATCGCCATCAACACGATGAAGGACACCGCCCCGGCGCTTGAACTGATCCGCCACGACCTTGCCCATATCATGGCGCGGGCCGTGCAGGCGCTTTGGCCCGATGTGCAGGTCACGATCGGCCCGGTGATCGACAACGGCTGGTATTACGACTTTGATCGCGCGGACCCATTTACCCCCGAGGATCTTGGTGCGATCGAGAAAAAGATGCGCGAAATCATCGCGCTGCGTGACCCCGTACGCACCGAAATCTGGCATCGGGCGCGGGCGATCAAGCACTACGAGGACAGGGGAGAACCCTATAAGGTCGAATTGATCGCGGCCATTCCGGGCAACGAACCGCTGCGGATGTACTGGCATGGCGACTGGCAGGATTTGTGCCGCGGCCCACATCTGCAAAACACCGGGCAAGTGCCAGCGGATGCCTTCAAGCTGATGTCGGTCGCCGGGGCCTATTGGCGCGGTGACAGCAAGCGCGCCATGCTGCAACGCATCTATGGCGTCGCCTTCCTGAACCGCGACGACCTCAAGGCGCATCTGCACATGCTCGAGGAGGCCGCGAAACGCGACCATCGCAAACTGGGGCGCGAGATGGACCTGTTCCATATGCAGGAGGAAGCCCCCGGCCAGATCTTCTGGCACCCGAACGGCTGGACCATCTACACGACGCTGCAGGATTACATGCGCCGCAAACAGCGCGCGGACGGCTATGTCGAGGTGAATACGCCGCAGGTCGTCAGCCGGACCCTGTGGGAAAAGTCCGGCCATTGGGCGAACTATCAGGAACATATGTTCATCGTCGAAGTGGACGAGGACCATGCGCGCGAAAAGACTGTCAACGCGCTGAAGCCGATGAACTGCCCCTGCCACGTGCAGATATTCAACCAAGGCCTGAAATCCTACCGCGACCTGCCGCTGCGGATGGCCGAATTCGGATCGTGCAACCGCTATGAACCATCCGGGGCGCTGCATGGCATCATGCGCGTGCGCGGCTTTACCCAAGACGACGCGCATATCTTCTGCCGCGAGGATCAGATCGAGGCGGAGTGCGCCAAATTCATCGAGTTCCTTGCCGGCGTTTACAGCGACCTTGGGTTCGACAGTTTCGAGATCATGTTCGCCACCCGCCCCGAAAAACGCGTCGGGACCGAGGAAAGCTGGGACAAGATGGAGGAGGCACTTGAAAACGCGATCAAGGCGACGGGCCATGCCTATACTTTGGACCCGGGCGAGGGCGCGTTCTATGCACCCAAGCTGGATTTCAAGCTGACCGACGCTATCGGCCGGGTTTGGCAGTGCGGCACGTTTCAGGTCGACCCGAACCTGCCTGAACGGCTCGACGCCAATTACATCGCCGAGGACGGGGCGAAGCACCGCCCCTACATGCTGCACCGCGCTTGTCTGGGGTCGTTCGAACGGTTCATCGGCATCCTGATCGAAAACTCTGCCGGCAAGTTGCCGTTCTGGCTTGCCCCGCGGCAGGTCGTCGTGGCGACCATCGTGTCCGAAGCGGACGATTACGCGGCCGAGGTCGTGACGGCGCTGCAGGCGGCAGGGGTGCGGGTCGAACTGGATACGCGCAACGAAAAGATCAACTACAAGGTGCGCGAACATTCGGTTGGCAAGGTGCCGGTCATCCTGGCTTTGGGTTCGCGAGAGGTGGCCGAACGCACCGTCACCCTGCGTCGTCTAGGCGAGGCGCAGACCACTGTAACAAATCTGGCCGATGTTGTGACCGCCCTGGCGCAAGAGGCAACGCCGCCTGATCTGTTGTAACAATTGGTAAGTGCGTGATGTAACAGCGGCCCAGAAGCAACCCGGCGAAAGCATTTTTTTTCAATGGGTTAACGCGACAATTGGCGGGAATCCCCGGCGTTCACGCTCACATCCGCTCACGCGGGCGCGATGCACAGGCGTGTGAGTGGAAATGACGCAGGTCAACCGACTATGGTCTGTGCATCGCCGATGAACGGTGAAATGTTCTACCAACTGAAACTTGATAAGGAAACGTCCCATGTCCTCGATCTCGAAAACCATGTTCCTTGCCTCCGCCGTCGCCACTGCGATGGCCGGTCTGGCCACGACCGCAGCCGCTGCGGGCGATGAGAAGTGCTATGGCGTGGCTTTGGCCGGTGCCAATGATTGCGCCGCCGGGCCGGGCACGACCTGCGCCGGCACTTCGAAAGTCGACTATCAGGGCAACGCCTGGACCTTGGTCCCCGAAGGCACCTGTGCCACGATGGAACTGCCCGCCGCCGCCGATGGCATGGCGCGCATGGGCAGCCTCGAAGCGCTTGAGCGCGACGTTCCCGCATAGGCGGCAATACAGGTAGGGTGGGTGCAAACCCACCTTACCACCCCAAGACCCAAAGGTGTCCCATGTTAGACGCAACACGGCACGCGCGCCTACCGCACCGCCCCGGCGTCGGCTACAAACCCCAGCATTACGCTTCGATCATGGCCGATCCGGGCCCGGTCCGATGGCTGGAAATCCATGCCGAAAACTACATGGGCGACGGCGGTCGGCCCTTGGCGCAACTGCGGCATCTGTCCGAACGTTTCCCGATCTCGTGCCACGGTGTCGGTCTGTCGATCGGCAGCGAAGGGGCGTTGGACCCCGATCATTTGGCGCGGTTGAAGCACCTTGTCGGTTGGTTGAACCCGGCGAGTTTCTCCGAACATCTGGCGTGGTCGACGCATGACGCACATTTTCTGAACGACCTGCTGCCGCTGCCCTACAACGCCGCGACGGTGGCGCGGGTCTCTGATCACGTCGATCAGGTGCAGGACGCGCTGGGGCGGCAGATGTTGCTGGAAAACCCATCGTCCTACTTGGCTTTCGCTGAATCCGACATGTCGGAAACCGATTTTCTGGCCGCCGTCGTAGCTCGCACCGGCTGCGGATTGTTGCTGGACGTGAACAACGTGTTCGTCTCGGCGACCAACCTTGGCACATCGCCACAAACCTATATCGACGCCTTTCCTCTGGATGCGGTCGGCGAATTGCATCTTGGCGGACATGACGAGGATGCGGACGAAACCGGTGCGCCGCTGCTGATCGACAGTCACGGCACGGCGGTTGTCGATCCGGTCTGGGCTTTGCTCGACTACACTTTGGCGCAGTCCGGCCCCAAACCGCTGCTGATCGAGTGGGACAATGACGTGCCCGACTGGCAGGTGTTGGCGGCCGAGGCGCAGCGCGCCGACAAGGCGCTGCAACTGGCAGTCGCATGAACGTTTCGCAAACCGTATTCGCCGCCGGACTTTTGGACGGCGCCCTGCCTGTCCCCACCGGTCTGGTCAATCCGGACGGGGCGGTGGCGACGAAACGCTATGATGTTTATCGCAACAATGTCGCCGTCAGCCTTGCCGATGCGCTGGAAACCGCGTTTCCGGTGCTGCGCAAAGTTGTCGGTGACAGGTTTTGCCGTGCCATGGCAGATGTTTACCTGCGTGCGCACCCGCCGACATCACCGCTGATGATGTTCTATGGCGACGCGATGCCGGGCTTCCTCGCGGATTTCGCCCCCGCCGCCAGCCTGCCCTATCTGCCCGACTTGGCGCGGCTGGAAGTGGCGTTGCGCCAATCCTATCATGCCGCCAACGCTGCCCCGATCGACCCCGCGTTGCTGTCCGGTCTCAGCCAAGGCAGCCGCCTGGCCTTTGCCCCGGCCGTCCGCCTGATCCGCTCGGACTGGCCGATCTACGGCATCTACCGCGCCAATACCACGGACCCCGGTCTGAAACTGCAGGCCGGTGGCGAGACCGTCCTTGTCACGCGGAAAGAATTCGACCCGGTGCTGCACCCCCTCGACCGGCAAGCAGCTGATTTCATGGGCGTTGTTACCACAGCCGGCACCATCGAGGCGGCCATCGTCGCGGCGGGGGACGGGTTCGACTTGGCGCCGTTGTTGCGCATGCTGATCGGCGACAGTGCTATTACCGACATTATCTGAAAGGTCCCACCGATGCTCGATACTTATGACCGGATCGCTGACAATCTGTCGCGCTGGGGCGATGCCGTCCTGCCGACGCTGGCACGGTTCACCTTTGCCGCTGTCTTGCTGGTCTATTACTGGAATTCGGGCATGTCCAAACTGGGGGACGGGATTCTGGGATTCCTCAGCCCCGGCTCGGGCGCTTACGTCCAGATTTTTCCGCGCGCGATGGAGGCGGCAGGCTATGACACGGCGCAACTCGGCTGGTTCCACTGGGCGATTGTCGTCGCCGGGACGTGGGCCGAATTCATTCTGCCGGCGCTGATCGTGCTGGGGCTGCTGACCCGGCTGGCTGCGCTGGGGATGATCGGGTTTGTCGTTTTGCAAAGCCTGACAGACCTTTACGGGCATGGCGGGTTGGACAACGGGGTGCTGGGTGCATGGTTTGACCGGCTTTCGGACGGGTTGATTCTGGATCAACGGGCATTCTGGGTACTGGGGATGCTGGTATTGGTGTTCAAGGGGGCCGGGCCGCTGTCGCTTGACCGGGTTCTGGCCCGGCGGTAAGGTGGTCAGCTTTGGCATACAAGCGTCCGGCGGCCTCGAACGCATACCCTGAACTACAAACCGCGCTAGATCAGCGCAGCGCGGGTTTCGACGCCCCAACACAGGTGCCAGGTGCCGTCTGCGTCGATCACCGGGCGTTTCATCAGGGTTGGATGAGAAGCAATCAATGCGCTGGGATCGTTGCGTTTTTCAGCATCGTCAAGGCCGCGCCACGTGGTCGAGGCGCGGTTGATCGCCCGATCGCCAAAGGTAGCCAAAATCGTCATCCGGTCCGGGTCTGACAGGCCGTCGGCCCGCACGTCGATAACCTGCGGGTCATGGCCCGCGGCGCGCAATTCGGCCAAGGCCTTGCGGCAGGTATCGCAGGATTTCAGCCCGAAAAATCGCATCATGCCCATATTTTCAGAAATTCAGCGGCACTTTGCCGCCATTCCCGCCCTTGTCATTTGAGAATTCGAAATCAGTGCTAGTATCTGGTCAAGGGAAAGGGAAGTCCGCCTGGTCGCGGGGCCCAATACCTGCCCCGGCTGCGATGCAGTCACGACGAAGGAGACTTGAGATGCCAAGCGGCACTGTGAAATGGTTCAATACGTCCAAAGGGTTCGGCTTTATCGCACCCGAAGATGGCGGCAGCGATATTTTCGTTCACATCTCGGCGGTCGAACAATCCGGGCTGACCGGACTCGCCGACAACGAAAAGGTCACGTTCGATCTGATCGACGGGCGCGACGGGCGCATGATGGCCGGGAACCTGCAAAAGACCGGCTAGAAATCGTATAGACCGCGTATAGAAACCGTATAGCTGTCTTATACGCCCCAGCCCGCCTGAATCTCCGGCGTCCAGCCGACCGTCCACCGCGTGCCGTCGGTGATCACCGGGCGGGCCATCATCGCGGGGGCGTGGGTAAGCTGCACCTCGACCTCGGATTCCCGCACGAAGGCGTTCAGCGACCGGTAGGCGGGCGAGGCCCGATCGATCACCCCTGCCCCGACGTTGACGGCCAGCGTCGCCCATTCCGGTTCGGTCAGCGGGTCGGCGCGTACATCGCGAAAGGTGACGGGGATGTCGGCCTTGGCGAAGGCCTTGAGGGCGGCGGAACATTGCGAGCAGGTGGGGAGGCCGTAGAGGGT
>JBBKXP010000388.1:0-3114 GCA_037969545.1 Paracoccaceae bacterium
TGGTTATAGCCGACGCCGAAGTTGCCCAATACCTTGCAGCGGATCGCGCCCTTTGCGTCAACAAAGGCGCCAGCATCGAACTGGTCTCCAAGGGTCGGCAAGATGGCGTCGAAATCGCGCAGGGACTGCGCCGCCTCGTCGCGGTTCAGGCCGGTAGCATTTTCGCGGATGGTGGTGTCGAATTTGGCGCGGGCCTGCGCCAGCACGACTTCGGAAATCAATCGGGTAATCAACAACTTCTTCAATGCATCCGCCCCCCCAACGGCACGTCATGGCCGGGGCCGACCAGCACGACCTCTCCATCTTCGTCCGGCATCCCCAGCACCAGCACTTGCGAGATGAACCTGCCGATCTGGCGCGGCGGAAAATTGACCACGGCCAGCACCTGCCGTCCGATCAGACCGTCAGGCGTGTAATGCGCGGTGATCTGCGCGGATGTTCGCTTTTCGCCAATGTCCTCGCCAAAATCGATCCAGAGCTTGATCGCCGGTTTGCGTGCCTCGGGGTAGGGTTCGGCGCGGGTGATCCTGCCGACCCGGATGTCGACCAAGAGGAAATCGTCAAAGGTGATCTCAGCCATGCGACAGCTCCCTTGACCGGTTCGCGGCGGCGGCAACAGCGCGGGTCAGCAGCGCAGGAAAGCCGGTCCCGGGGTCCATCAGCACCTCCAGTGCCGCCTGCGTCGTCCCGTTGGGCGAGGTGACGTTGACCCGCAACATCCCCGGATCCTCGTCCGCATCCTCGGCCAGTTGCCCGGCGCCGCCGACCGTCGCCTTGGCCAGTTGCATTGCCAGATCGGGGGCCAGCCCCTGCGCCACGCCAGCGGCGGCAAGCGTTTCGATGAGGTGGAAAACATAGGCCGGGCCAGAGCCTGAGACAGCCGTTACCGCGTCCATCTGACCTTCGGTTTCCAGCCGCACCACCTGTCCCACGGCGCCCATCAGCGCCTCGGCCAAGGCCAGATGCGCTGCTGTCGCATGGTCGTTGCCGATGATTGCGCTGATCCCACGTCCCACGGCGGCGGGGGTGTTGGGCATTGCGCGCACGATCGGGGTCTGCGCGCCGAGAACCGATTCAAAGGTGGCAATGGGCGTCCCTGCGGCGATCGAGATGAAGAGTGTTGCGCCATTGCCCAGCGCCTGCATCGATGGCAGTGCTGCGCCCATCATCTGCGGTTTGACGGCGATCAGCGCGATCGCAGGACTGGCGGGCAGGTCGGCATTCAGGTGCGCGCCGGTGTTGCGCACCCAGTCAGACGGCGCGGGGTCGATGACCCAGACAGATTGAGCCGACAATCCGCCGCGCAGCCAGCCTGCCAACAGGGCCGACCCCATCTTGCCGCAGCCCAGCAGCACAAGGTCCCGCGCCGCTACTTCATCCATATTCATCGCAATCCCCCGGGCTGACGCGAAAGTGTTAGGTCAGCACCGTCGTGCGTTCAAGGGCGGATGGGTTATGATCCTTACCCCGCCGTCGGATGGCCTTCAGGCCCGGCCGTATGCCTCGGCAATCGCCACCTGAATGGCATCGTCGACGCTGCGTTCGGCCCAGGTGACCAACTGAAAGGCCGGATAAAACCGTTCGGCACTGGCGACGGCCGCCTTGATCATGGTGTCGACCTGCTCTGGCCCGGCGACCTGATCGCCAGCCAGTACCAGCCCGTAGCGATAGACCATCATCTTTTGATCGGCCCACCAGCTGAACGAACCCGCCCAGCACATGTCGTTGATCTTGTTCAGGGCCTCGTAAAGCGCCGGCAGCCGGTCGGCAGGCGGTTCCATTTCGAAAGTACAGATCAGGCGCAGGGTCTCGTCGTAGGCCGACCACGCCAAGGTGATCGCATAGGTACGCCATTGGCCTTCAACGGCCATCGCGATCTGGTCATCGGCGATGCGGTCGAACTCCCACTCGTGGTGTTCGGCAATATGTTCCACCAGATCAATCGGATGGATCTCGTCAGCGTCAAGATACTGTTCGGAAAGTGCCATCTGCTCGGCCTCGTTTGTTATGGCTTTGGTGTGCGGCAACACCCAAAGCTATGTGCCTGCTCAAGGGACTGTAGAGTTGCCTGATGCCCCCACGAGATATGGTGGGCCTTGGCATGACTCCTGTAAAGCCATTTCTTGGGGATAACTGCCTCATGTTGCAAATTATTCATCGGTGCAGGGCCATTGCGCCGGTCGGATCAGCCGGGCAAGATTGTCGCAAAAGGAGTCGCCGATGAACCTTGCCCTGTTGAAAGCACTTTGCGAAACGCCCGGCGTCCCCGGCCACGAAGACCGGGTGCGCACCCTGATCAAAGCCGAGATCAAGGACCTATTCGATCACACCGAAACCGATGCGATGGGGTCGCTGCTCTGCCGTCGCGATGCCGCAAAAAAGGCCGCGCCGCGCGTCATGTTGCTGTGCCATATGGACGAGATCGGATTTCTGGTCAGCCATGTGTCCAAGGAAGGTTTTATCTACTTGCAGGCGGTCGGCGGCTTTGATCCGCGCAACCTGTTTTCGCGCCGGGTTCTGGTTTGCACCGACAAGGGCGATTTCAGGGGCGTGATGAACCCCGGCGGCAAACCGATCCATATTTCCAGCGCCGAGGATCGCAAGAAAGTTCCCGAGGTGGGCGACTTTTTCGTCGACATCGGCATGGGCGCCAAAACGGCGAAACACGTGCAGGTCGGCGACTTTGTCGTCATGGACGAACCCCTGATCGAGATCGGCGACAAGGTGGTCAGCAAGGCATTGGACAACCGCATCGCCTGCTGGTTGGGGATCGAGGCAATCCGCGCACTGGGAAAAAAGGGCCGGGGCGCGGAAATCCACGTTGCCTTTACCTGTCAGGAAGAAGTCGGTTTGCGCGGGGCGCGGACTGCCGCCTATGCGATCCGCCCCGACATTGGTCTGGGGATCGACACGACGCTGGCCTGTGACACACCGGGGATCCCAGACAAGGATGCGACGACCGTACAGGGCAAGGGATTTGGCCTGCATGTGCGGGACAGTTCGTTTATCGCCGACAAGGCGCTGGTTGCCGAAATCGCGGCCATCGCGGACAAGAAAAAGATCCCGTATCAGCGCACCATGCTGGCCGCCGGCGGGCAGCATGGTGCGCTGATA
>JBBKXP010000389.1:0-7481 GCA_037969545.1 Paracoccaceae bacterium
GTTGACGGTGATCCCGCGCGACGCGACCTCGTAGGCGATGGATTTCGACATCCCGACCATCCCCGCCTTTGACGCGGCATAATTCGCCTGCCCGGGATTGCCCGTCGACCCGACCACCGAACTGATATTGATGATCCGGCCCCACCGGGCCTTCATCATCCCGCGCACGACGCTTTTGCACAGACGCATCGTGCTGGTCAGGTTGACCTCAAGGACCGATGACCACTCATCATCCGACATCCGCATGAACAGGTTATCGCGGGTAATGCCGGCATTGTTGACCAGAATATCGACTGACCCCATTGCTGCGGCAGCCTGCTTTGGCAGGGATTCGACCGCAGTCGCGTCCGACAAGTCGCATGGCAGGACATGAACCCGATCACCCAGTTCCGTTGCAAGGGCCTGCAAAGGTTGCACGCGTGTGCCGGACAAAGCGACTGTCGCGCCCGCCTTGTGCAACACCGCAGCAATGGCCCCGCCAATGCCACCCGAGGCACCGGTTACCAGTGCATTCTTTCCCGTCAAATCAAACATCTGCCGTCCCTTCATCATTCCGTAGGGTGCGTGATTTCACGCACCTGAGGCCATCGCTGCGACAACATCCTCGGGCGCTCCCACGGCCCTGCAAACCACATCCGGCGCAATCCGGCGGATCATCCCCGACAGCGCCTTTCCGGCGCCGATTTCCCAGATTTCGGTAACACCCTGTGCGGCGATGTAGGCGACACTCTCACGCCAGCGAACAGTTCCGGTCACCTGCTGCACCAAAAGCGACCGGATAACCTCGACATTTCGCACTGCGCTTGCTGTCACATTGGCCACCAACGGCACGACCGGCGGTGAAATATCGACATCGTCCAACGCCTCGGCCATCTGTTGCGCGGCCGGATGCATCAGCGAACAATGGAACGGCGCGCTGACTGGCAACATCAGCACCCGCTTTGCCCCCTTGGATTTGGCGATTTCGCAGGCACGTTCAACAGCGGCGCGGTGCCCGGACACGACGACCTGCGCCGGATCATTGTCATTGGCAATTTTGCAAACCTCGCCATCCGCAGCCTGTGCAGTAATTTCAGCGACGACTTCGATCTCAAGCCCCAGAATGGCCGCCATCGCGCCGATTCCGACGGGAACCGCTGCCTGCATGGCATCGCCGCGGATCCGCAACAGGCGGGCAGTATCGGCAAGCGAAATCGCCCCGGCTGCCGCCAGCGCGGAATATTCGCCCAGCGAATGCCCGGCGACAAAGGCCAGATCGGTCATGTCAAACCCTTCGGACTTCAACGCCGCCAGTGCCGCCATCGACGTCGCCATCAAGGCAGGTTGGGCGTTGCGTGTCAGCGTCAGGCCGTCGATATCACCCTCCCAGATCAAGGTCGAAAGCGGCTCGCCCAGGGCCGCGTCAACCACGTCGAATACGTCTTTGGCAGCCGGGTAAGCCTTGGCGAGCGCCTGACCCATACCGATCGACTGGGCGCCTTGCCCCGGAAATACCAATGCCCGCATCCTTTGCCCTCCCGCAATATGATCACGCCTGCTCTAGCCTGTCGGCGGGCGCATCACAAGAAACCAGAACCGCGGACATGGCAGAAGGGACAGCCGCGGCTGTCCCTTGATCTTCTCGCAGATGGCTTTGACAGTCAGGACAAGGCGCGCATTTCCGCTGGTATCTCCACCGGTGGACGCCGCCGACTGTGCGATGGTCCGGTCATCAGATCGCGACCCAAGCGGTCACGCAAGGTTTCAAGCATCGTCATGGGGCCGTGCGCCACGGGCACAACCTGCGTCGTATTTCGATAGCGCATGACAAGATTGGCCTCGCCGTTCTTCCCGACCGAGCGGTCAAGAAAGACGCTGCCGATGCTGTCGAAACCATAACAACCGATAAGGGACGATCGGCCGGCCCGATTGCGCACAATCTCGCGGATTTCGCCAAGGCTCGTGTCGACTTGCAGTTCGGTGCGTCCGCCGCGACTTGCAAACCACAAGAACAGTGCCGCCATGCAGCCCAATACGGTGGATGCCGCCAGTTTCATCGACAACACACCAATTCCGAAAGCCATCGACGGCAACACCCAAAGCCCCAATGCGACAACCGCAAAACAGGCGCCGGTCATCCAGGCAATGACCTGCCCTATCACAATATGGACCGGATCGGGTTCCTCGGACCGGATGATATAGCCCCAATAGGTCTCATCAATCTTAATCCAGGACGCATCAGTTTCGGTTGCTGAACCAAAACCGGCGAAACCTTCAATTTGGGGCGCAGTGGTCATGACGGTAATTCCCTCTTGCGTGTTTGGTCCTATTGAAGACTGTAATCACGGCGAAAACCGGGCAGTGACAGGGCAGTCTTGGGGCATTGCGCGGGAAGCCAAAATGCCTGCGCGCCCGCGCAATCGGCGCTTGTCACGGCGCGGGCCTTGTGTATAAGGCCGCATCCCTGCGCGACACCGATGAACCGCGCAGTCTCTCGTGATCAGGCTGTGCAGGGACCCCTGTCTGATCTTTGAAATGCGCCGCAAAAGTGAACGGAGACCACATGCCGCTATACGAGCATGTCTTTATTGCGCGTCAGGACCTGTCCAACACGCAAGCAGAAAGCCTCATCGAACATTTCGGGACCGTCCTTGCCGACAACGGCGGCAAGCTGCTGGAGAACGAATATTGGGGCGTCAAGACGATGGCCTACAAGATTAACAAGAACCGCAAGGGGCATTACGCCTTTCTGCGCTCGGACGCACCAGCGCCCGCCGTGCAGGAGATGGAACGCCTGATGCGGCTGCACGACGACGTCATGCGCATCCTGACCATCAAGGTCGACGCGCATGAAGAAGGTCCGTCGGCGCAGATGCAGAAACGCGACGAACGCAGCGATCGTGGCCCGCGCCCGGATCGTGGTGATCGCGGCGATCGGCCCGACCGTGGCGACCGCCCGGATCGTGGCGACCGGCCCGATCGTGGTGATCGTCCCGAACGCGCTGAACGCTTCTGATTGATCTGAAAAGGACACTTGAACATGGCAACCAAACCATTCTTCCGTCGCCGCAAGTCCGATCCGTTCGAGGGCGATGGCGCCCCGACGATCGACTACAAGGACACCCGTCTTTTGCAGCGCTATGTCTCTGAGCGGGGCAAGATCGTACCCGCCCGGATCACCGCAGTCAGCAACAAGAACCAGCGCAAGCTTGCTCAGGCAATCAAACGCGCCCGGTTCCTGGCCCTGCTGCCCTACGCCGTTAAGTAAGGATAAAATCAGATGGATGTGATCCTGCTCGAACGCGTCGCCAAGCTTGGCCAGATGGGTGAAGTGGTCAAAGTCAAAGACGGCTATGCCCGCAACTTCCTGCTGCCCCAAGGCAAGGCGCTGCGCGTGAACGCCGCCAACGTTGCCCGTTTCGAGGCCGAAAAGGCGCAACGCGAAACCACCAACCTCGAATCCCGCAAAGAGGCCCAAAAGATGGCCGATACGCTGGACGGTCAGACCTTCGTGGTCATCCGCTCGGCCTCGGACGGCGGCAACCTTTACGGCTCCGTCACCACCCGTGACGCTGCGGAAGCCGCAACCGCAGGCGGTTTTACCGTCGCCCGTGCTCAGGTCGTGCTGAACAGTGCGATCAAGGAACTGGGGATTCACCCGGTCAGCATCGTTCTGCACCCCGAAGTGACAGCTGAAATTCGGCTCAACGTCGCTCGCTCGACCGACGAGGCTGAATTGCAAGCCGCCGGAAAATCGATTCAGGAACTGGCCGCCGAAGAAGAAGCCGCTGCCGAATTCGAAATTCAGGAGTTGTTCGACGATATCGGCGCCGCCGGCATGGACGACTTTGGCGATGACACACCGGCACCGAAAGACGACGAAGCCTGATTGTCTACCGCTGACGGTAAACCCAACAAGGGCCGTGGATCCTCTCCGCGGCCCTTTTTACTTTGTTCATCCCTTCGCGGTTAGCGGCGGAATGTTTCCATCTGCAACTGCGCCGCGCAAACGCTGCCGTCATAGGTGCCGACCCAGACGTCAAGCCAGCCATCGGCGGGCCGGGTCAGGACGATCCGCGGATCACCGTTGCCGTTGTCATCATCATCGTAATACCAGTTTGCCGACGCGGTATTGATCAACAGTGCACTGTCGCAATTGCTGATCACGCTGACGACCAGCTGAAGGCCCGCCATGCCGGAAAGACGGAATGTAAAGTCTGGCCGGGTCGTAAAATAACCCGCCCCGCGATCCGTCCCCGGTCTGACGTTCGGGCAATCCCAGATGTAGTTATTGCCACCAGCGTCAACGTTGAATGCAACCACGCGGCGCATCTGCGCACCCGAAATATCGCCGCCAGGTCCACTTTGATTAAAATCAGGACAGGCCACCGCAATGTCGGCGAATGCCATCATGGTCAAAAAAGCAAATAGTACCTTCCACATAATAAATCCCCATTGGTGAGTTTCCGACGTAAAAGTAACGTCAGATTAATCCATTGGGGTTCAAAAAAAAGTACTATTTTTCTCTCTTTAGTACAGTTCGGGGCAACAAACTCCCGGACGGAAAACCCTGTCGTTCGCCCTGAACCTGTCGCGCCAAATAGCGAGGGGACCCAACCGGGTCCCCTGCCAACTTTTCGGCAACGGGATGATCTATTCTTCTTCCAGTTTCTCGACGGCCTTTTGCAATTCGGCCTTGGTGGTCGCTTTGTCAGTCATCTTGGCCTGTTCAAAGATATGATCAACAACTTTGTCCTCGAACAGCGGCGCCTGCAATTGCTGACGAAACTGCGCGTTCTGCTGCACGAATTCAAAGAACTGCTTTTCCTGGCCCGGATACTGCCGCGCCTGCGTCATGACGGCTTGGGTCATTTCGGCATCCGTAACTTTAACGGCAGCCTTCTGGCCGATATCGGCCAGCAACAGGCCCAGCTTGACCCGGCGCTCGGCCAACTTGATGTGTTCCTTGGTCGTGTCGATCTCGGGGTGATCATGGCCATGCACATCGGGGTTGTCCTCATGCCACAACTGATGCGCAATCTGGTTCGCCTCGGCATCGACCAGCGACGCGGGCAGATCGAACTTGACCTGCTTGTCCAGTGCATCCAGCAGGGACCGCTTGGCGACGGCGCGGGCGGCCCCGTTATACTCGGCCTCAAGACGCTCGGTGATCTGCGCTTTCAACGCCGCCAGATCCTCGGCCCCGAACTTCTTCGCCAGATCATCATCAATATCGGCGGCTTTCGGTTCTTTGACTGCCTTGATTTTGCACTCAAACACCGCTGCCTTGCCCGCCAGATTGGCAGCCTGATAGTCAGCCGGGAATGTCACTTCGATCGTTTTTTCGTCGCCTGCCTTGACCCCGGTCAGGCCATCCTCGAATCCGGGAATGAAAGAATTTGACCCCAGCACCAGTGGGTAATCCTCGGCAGCACCGCCCTCAAAGGCAACGCCGTCGACTTTGCCCAGAAAGTCAAAGACAACCTGATCGCCGTCTTTTGCTTTTGCACCTTTTTTGCGGTCATCAAAATTCTGCGCCGTCTTGGCAAGATTTTCGAGCGCCTCTTTCACCGATTCCGCATCGGCCTTGACGACCATCCTGGTCAGTTTGACTTTGGCATAATCAATGTCGGGCACTTCCGGCAGGCGCTCGTAAGACACTTCGACATCGACATCGTCGCCGTCTTTCCAGTCCTCGTTGACCATCTTCATCGCGGGTTGCGCGGCGGGTCGGTCGCCCGAAGTTTCCAGATGCTTGTTCAGCGCCCCGTCGATGCTCTCCTGCATCGCCTCGCCCATCAACTTGGGGCCATACTGCTTTTTCAGAAGTGCCATCGGCACCTTGCCCTTGCGAAAGCCCTTCATCGCGATCTCGGGCTGCGCCTCGACCAACTTTTCCTGCACCTTGGCGTTCAGTTCCGCCGCGGTGACCTTGATGGCATAACCGCGCTTCAGCCCGTCGTTCAGGGTTTCCGTTACCTGCATTTTGCTTCCTTCATCCATATGTCTGGTGCGGGTGAAGGGACTCGAACCCCCACGCCTTGCGGCGCCAGAACCTAAATCTGGTGCGTCTACCAGTTCCGCCACACCCGCATGTTCAACGGGGGCAGGTTGTGGCCCACCCCCAAAGTTGCGCGCTGTCTAACAAAGCGCGCACCGGGATGCGAGAGGAAAAAGCATCGCAAAAAGGGCAAGACAGCAACGCTATCTTGCCATATTCTGCTGCAAAGACTGAGGCAGTTCATAGCAAGAGCGGGAAACACGCCATGCAACCGGTCAGGATCGACCCGAAGGTGGCTGTTGCCGCCGCAAGTGACAATGTCTGCGGGCTCGTCGCCGGCACCTCCGTTATGACCATGGACGGCGAATTGCCTGTCGAACACCTGACCAACGGCGACCGTATCATCACCCGCGATTGCGGTATGGCTGTTTTGCGCGACATCCGGGTGAACAAGACCGCGCTGGCCTGCATTCGCATCAAGGCCGGCAGTCTGGGTTACACCCGCCCCGATCGCGACATGCTGGTGGCGCCCGGTGCAATGCTGCATATCCGCGATTGGCGGGCCAAGGCGATCTTCGGCAAAGCGCAGGTTACGGTTCCGGCGCGCCGCCTTCTTGATGGCGAATTCGTCGCGGAACAGGCAAAATGCAAGGTCGCGGTCTATGATCTTGTTTTTGACAGCCAGCACATCATTTACGCTGACGGGCTCGAAGTAGCCAGCACCTTGGCTTAGCCTCGTTGTCGACCAAAAGCACCGTTGCCGCAAATCTGGAAGTTTCATTGCGCCGCGACATGATCGACTAAAAACCTGAACCTGATCCGCGCTCAATTCCCAAATTTCTGAAAACTCTCGGCAGTTCCTCGGGCAAATCCTCGGCAATCAGGCCGGGACCGAACGACAGCGCACATTCGACATGCAACCAAGCAGCCGTTTCCGCCGCCTGCATCGGTCCAAACCCCCGCGCCAACAATCCGGTGATGAACCCGGCCAGCACATCGCCCGACCCGGCCGTCGCCAGCCAAGGCGCGGCGCGGTCATAGTGCGCCGAATTGATCGAACAGCGCCCCGACGGATCGGCGATCACCGTGTCCGGGCCCTTGAACAACACGACACACCCGGCCCGCTTTGCCGCGTCACGCGTCGCATCAACCTTGGAATAGGCCGGACCTTTGGTGGCTGGTTCGTCCAGTTTTTTGGCTATGTCCGGGAACAGCCGCGCGAATTCGCCCGCATGTGGGGTCAAAACGCAGCGGTTGTGCAGCATGGCGAACAATTCCGCATCCCACGCGAGGATGGTCAGCGCGTCCGCATCCAGCACCGTGGCCCGGTAGGGTGGGTGCAAACCACGCGCCTGCAACGCCGCAGCAAAGAGGTCACCCCGATCAACCTCCAGCCCCGGCCCCAGACAAACCGCGTTGATCCGGTCGTCCTGCAACACCTCGGACAGCGCCGGCCCATCCGCAACCGTCGCCAGCATCACCGCAGTCACCTGCGCAGCGC
>JBBKXP010000390.1:0-9482 GCA_037969545.1 Paracoccaceae bacterium
ACGCCGATGCGTTGGCGCAGATGCAATGCATCGCCGAAGAAACCGGTGGTCAGTTCCTGACTGCGGATAATGCCAGCGAACTGACGGCAGCACTCGCAACCGTCGCTGCCGCGCCCGAACCCGCGCCTGCGCCGCAATTGGCCGCAATCACCTTTCAGGCCGTTGAAGGCGACGATCCGTCGACGCTGAACGAACCGATCATCTGGACGGTTCTCGACCCCGCCGGCAATCCGGTAGTCGCAGACAGGAACGCCGCGACTTTCGATCTGAAATTGCCAGATGGTACTTATTCGATCCTGGCGATCCGGATTGCGACCGAAGATGTGGTCACCGAACCTTTCGAGGTTTCCGGCACCGCCGATGTGATGACGGTGCAGTTTCCTGTCCCGTCCCTCCCCGAAGCGGTGCTGAACGCCCCTGAAACCGCAGCGGTCGGCGCGACGGTCCAGGTCGGCTGGACCGGACCGAATGAAAACAACGACTATATCTCGGTCGCCGAGGTCGGCGACGATGGCTATGTCAATTACACCCGTGTTCGCGAAGGCAACCCGGTGGGCCTGCAGATGCCAACCGAACCCGGGACATACGACATACGATACATTCGCAATCAGGGTGCGGTCGTTCTGGCGCGTGTGGCGATTGCCGTGACCCCGCTCGCGGTCAGCCTGACTGCGCCCGATACTGCGGTGGTCGGCGAAACGGTGACGGTCGGCTGGGATGGGCCCGATTATGACAATGACTATATCTCGGTCGCCAAGGACGGTGACGATGGCTACGTCAACTACACCCGGACCCGCGAAGGCAATCCGCTGGGTCTGCAGATGCCGACCGAACCCGGCACCTACGAGATCCGCTACGTGCTCAACCAGCGCGGTACGGTGCTCGCGACGCGCCAGATCACAGTCGGTGCGCTGGAAGTCAGCGTCACGGCACCTGACGAGGCCGTGGCAGGATCGGTCGTGGCAGTTGGCTGGAACGGACCTGACTACGACAACGACTATATTGCGGTCGCCGAGATCGGAGACGACGGTTACGTCAACTACACCCGGACCCGCGAAGGCAATCCGCTGGAATTGCTGATGCCGACCAAACCGGGCACCTACGAGATCCGCTACGTCCTCAATCAGGGTGGCGAAGTGCTCGCGACCCGGAGCATCACGATCACCGCCCTCAAGGTCACGCTGGAGGCCGCGACGGAAGCGGTGGCGGGCGCGACCGTCGATGTGAGCTGGGCCGGACCCAACTATGTTAACGACTATATCGCCGTGGCTACTCCGGGTGATGACGGCTATGTCAACTATACCCGGACCCGCGAGGGCAATCCGACGCCGGTCGCAATGCCCACCACCCCCGGAGAATACGAGCTTCGCTACATTCTCAATCAGGGCGGCACCATCGTCGCCCGCCGCCCGATCACCATTACCGCGCTGAAGGTACAGCTGGTCGCACCGCCGACGATCAAACTGGGCGAGACATTGACCGTCGGATGGGACGGGCCCGACTATGACAACGACTATATTTCGATCGGGGTGCCGGGCGATGACGGCTACATCAGCTATACCCGCACCCGCCAAGGCAACCCGCTGACCTTGGAATTGCCAGATGAGGCGGGCGACTACGAAATCCGCTATCAGCTCAATCAGGGCGGAGTCATCGTCGGGCGACTGCCGATCGTCGTGACCAAGGACTGACCACAGGGGCGGCCAGGTTGCCGGGGCCGCAGGTCCGTGATCGGCCTAAAAGTGGATCGCCCGCCCGTAGGCATCAAGGACTGACTCGTGCATCATTTCCGACAGAGTCGGATGTGGGAATACGGTCTGCATCAGGTCTTCTTCGGTCGTCTCAAGCTGGCGGCCGATGATATAGCCCTGGATCAGTTCGGTCACCTCGGCGCCGATCATGTGGGCCCCCAGCAACTCGCCGGTCTTGGCGTCGAACACCGTCTTTATCAGCCCCTCGGATTCGCCCAGGGCAATGGCCTTGCCGTTGCCGATAAAGGGAAACTTGCCGACCTTGATATCGAACCCGGCCTCTTTGGCTTTGGCCTCGGTCATGCCGACCGATGCAATCTGCGGGTGGCAGTAGGTGCAGCCGGCGATGCTGCCCGGCTTGATCGGATGGGCATGTTTGCCGGCGATCAATTCGGCGACCATGACGCCCTCGTGGCTCGCCTTGTGCGCAAGCCAGGGGGCGCCGGCGATATCGCCGATGGCATACAGCCCGTCGACGCCAGTGCGGCAGAATTCGTCGGTCACGACATGGGTGCGATCAATCTTGACCCCTGCATCCTCGAACCCCAGTCCTTCGACGTTGCCGACGATGCCGACAGCGGAAATGACGGTGTCGAAATCCATGGTTTCGGTCTTGCCGCCGGTTTCGATATGGGCGGTCACCTTGCCGCCGCCTGATTTATTCGGGGCACGGTCGAGTTTCTTGACCGTCGCCTTTTCCATGATCGTCATGCCCTGTTTGACAAAGGCCTTTTTGGCGAGGGCGCTGATCTCGGCGTCCTCGACGGGCAGAACTCTGTCCATTACCTCGACGACCGTCGTTTTAGACCCCAGCGTGTTGTAAAAGCTGGCGAATTCGATACCGATCGCGCCGGATCCGATGACCAGCAGGTTTTTTGGCATCCTTGGCGGTTGCAGGGCATGTTTGTAGGTCCAGACCAGATCGCCATCAGCTTCGAGCCCGGGCAGTTCGCGGGCGCGGGCGCCGGAGGCGACGATGATGTTCTTGGCCATCAGGTCTTCGCTGCCCTTCTCGGTTTTCACCGTGACCTTGCCCTTGCCGGCCAGCTTGGCCTCGCCCATGATGACGTTGACCTTGTTCTTTTTGAACAGGTGGCCGATGCCGCCCGAGAGTTGCTTGGCAACCCCACGCGACCGCGCGACGACGGCATTCAGGTCATAGTCGATACCAGTCGCCGACAGGCCAAATTCCTTAGCCCGGTGCATCACATGGAAAACTTCCGATGACCGCAGCATCGCCTTGGTCGGGATGCAGCCCCAGTTCAGGCAGATGCCGCCCAAATGCTCGCGTTCGACGCAGGCCACGCTCAAACCCAGCTGGGCGGCGCGGATCGCGGCGACGTAACCGCCGGGGCCGCTCCCGATCACGATCACATCAAAGTTCTTGACAGCCATCTGAGCCTCCTCAAGCCTCGTATTGGTTTGACCCTAAACGACTATGATTGGAACCTCTAGAGGGGCGACGGCAGGGCCGCCGTCGACTTTGCGCAAGGCATTGACAAAGGTCAGCCTGCGGCCTTTGGCACCTGACGGACGCAATTTCGTCCCGCCCCTTTCGCCAGATAAAGCGCCTCGTCGGCACGTTTCAGGATCAGCTGTGGCAGCTTGCCATCGACCGGATAGGTCACGACTCCGGCCGAAATCGTCACCCGGGGCAGCATGCCGTTGGCATAGCGCACCTCGGTCGACGCAATCGCCGTACGCAGTTTTTCTGCGCCGCGGCAGATTTGGTCTGAATCGGCACCCGGAACGATCACGGCAAACTCCTCGCCGCCGATCCGGCAACAGACGGCGCCCTTGTCCATCACTTCAGTCAACTTTTCACCGATTGCCCGCAGGACAGCATCGCCGGCGTCGTGGCCGTGGTTGTCATTGAATGTCTTGAATTTGTCAGCGTCGAAAGAAATCAACCCAAAGCACTCGGCCTTCTTGTCGGCGACTGCGATTTCGCGGCGCATCGCCTCGAGAAAATAGCGGCGGTTGTAGAGGCCGGTCAGCGGATCGCGGATGGACTGGTCATGCAATTCGTCGCGCAGTTTGACGTTGGCAATGGCCATCGAAATGTGTTCGCCGCACCGGATCGCGAATTGACTGCTGTCGGTGACATGTGCGGCGTTGGTCGTGAGGTGGTCAAAACGGATATGCAGCAACCCGACGGTATCGCCGTGCGCGACGATGGGAACGCAGATGTATTCGTTGACATCGACACCGTGCTGGTGCGCGGTCACATGGTCGCAGGTAAAGCAGATGCTGTCAGTATTGTATTCATAAGACCGACCGCGCCGCAGCGCCCAGCAACTGTCGGGGGCAATGTAGGGGTGCAGGTCACGGGTGTTCCAGTGGCACATGCCGTCCAGCACGTCACGGCTGTTAGAGAAAATGTAGAGTTCACCCTTGGAGCCCGGCAGCAACCTTTGCATGAAGCTCGTCACGATCAAAAAGAGTTCATCAAGCGACTTGCAGCTTTGCAGCCATTCATCCAACTGGCCCAGCAACCGCGCCTCTTCCTGTCGGCCCCGCTCGCTTGCCAAAACCTCGCGGGCGCGTTTTTCGGCGGCTTGCGCCTCTTGTTTCGCCTGCACCAGATCCCGTCCGACTTTGCGCGCCTCGGTCACATCGGTGAAGGTCACGACATAGCCGCCGCCCCGCGCCGGTCGGGCATTTGTCAGCACCACCCTGCCGGATGGCAAGGTGCGGTCAAAAGTATAGGGTCGATGTGCCTTGATCTGCAGTTCGGATGCCCGGCAATCTTCGGGTGTCATGACCCCCAGGTCCAGGGAATGCCTGCGAAAATCGACGCGGCTTGTGCCAATGGCAAGATCCTCGCCCGTCAGCTCGAGGACGTCAAAAATCCTGGTGTTGTGCAGTTCGCAGATCCCGCTGGCCGACCACACAAGGATACCCTGTTCCATGATGTTCATGATCTCGATCGCGAGATCTGACTTTGGTTTCTGGGCGTTCGCGTCCCCTTCGTTCCAAGAGTCGCTGCCCGCCGGCGGAGATGCAATGCGACTATGTTTCAAAAGATCGTCCTTGGCTGAGGTGATGAGTACGCGCACAGAATGATCGGGCAACTTTGCTGTCGGGTTAACCCGGCAAAAAATGCTGCACGGAATCTAGATCGGATTTGATCGAATGGCCCTGTTCAGGCGGCTTTTTCCGCTGCCGCGATGGCCCTGTAGATGGCACCGTATCCGCCCGCCGCAATATGCGCCTTTTCGGCCTCGGTGCTGTCGCGCCCCAATGCAACATTGCGATGCGGAAAGCGGCCGAACCGGCGGATAATTTCCCGGTGTGCCTTGGCGTGGAGCAGGATTTCAGCACCGGTTTGCGGCATCCGAGTCAAGACCAGTCGCACCGCGCGATCCTGATCCATCAGGTTTTCGGAATGTTCAAGCGGCAGGTAAAAGAAGCACCGGGCGGGTTCGGAAATCCGGATGTCCCAGTTTCGCCCGATCGCGACCTTGGCCGCAGCGCGGGCCGATTGATCGGTGGCAAAGCCATTGGGGCCGGTGCGGAACATGTTGCGCGGGAACTGGTCGGTCAGGATGATGTAGGCAAGTGTGCCGGCCGGATAGGTCAGCCAGAGCCCGCAGGCGCCGGCTCGGGCTTCCTCCCAGACCGACAAGAACTTGTCGCGAATATCGGCGTCAAGGTCTTCGCCACCACCATACCAGCCCTTTGGGCCAACCTCGTCCAGCCAATAACGCAGAATTTCGTCCGGATCGACCACGGTGAAGTTCCTTTGCCTATTCTGGCCCCTCGCCGAGACCGTTACAGATCGATGGGCCGCTGGCAAGAATACAGTGTCATTAATCAACCCTTGGTAGAAAGTTCAGAGCCATCGGTATCGGCTTGAAGATAGACTTCCTGCGCGACCTCGGCCACGACGGCCGTCGACGAGGCCGAGATCTTGGCATAGGGCGTCACGTCACCCACAGGGGTGCGGGTCCGACGCTGCGTCATTCGCCACAACCCGTAGGCGGCAAGGCCCAGCATCAACAATGCCAGATAGATCCAGTATCCGGCCGGCCCGACCCGATCCATCGCCACACCGACGATGAGTGGCCCTGCAATCGCCCCGAGACCATTGATGAACAGCAGCCCGCCCGAAGCTGCCGCCATATCCTCGCGGCTCAGATAGTCATTGGCATAGGCGATCAGCAGCGCGTAAAGTGGGTTTGACGTGCCACCGATGATTGCCCCGCCGACCAGCACAAGGCCGTAAACCGATTGCCCCGCCGCCGCGATCAACGCCCCGACACCGCCAAGCGCCGCAAGGGCGATGATCAGGATCCGCCGGTCCATCCGGTCCGACAGCCAGCCGATCGGATACTGTGCGAAAAGGGCGGTGACATAGATGCAGGACACGAACAGCGAAATCTGACCGACCGTCAGGCCCGCCTTGATGCCATAGACCGCCGACATGCCAAACTGCGCGGCAAACACCCCGCCTAACAGGAACATCCCCATGCATGCCAGTGGCGAGGCCTTGATCAGCAGGGCGATGGAAAGCGGTTTGGTCTGGGCAAAGGCCGGTGTCGGACGGATCGACAACAGGATCGGTGCAAAAGCCATCGACACAAGAACTGACGGGATGATGAACAGCACATAGCCGGATATGTCGCCGAGAGTCAGGATATACTGCGCTGTGACGATACCCGCCATCTGCACGATCATGTACAGTGACAGCGCCTTGCCGCGGTTGTCGTTGCTGGCCTGATTGTTCAGCCAGCTTTCGGCCGTCACGTAGACGCCGCAGAAACAGAATCCGATGATGACCCGGCCAATCGTCCAGGCCCAGGGCGTCACCAAGGTCGGATACATGATCAGAACCGCCGAAATCGTCGATCCGAGGGCGGCGAAAACCCGCACATGCCCGACCCGGCGGATCATTTCCGGCGTGAGCTTCGAGCCCCCCAGAAAGCCGACAAAATATGCCGACATCACAACCGACATCTGCCAGGTCGTGAAATTCTCAAGGCCGCCGCGCACGCCAAGCAAGGTGCCTTGGAGCCCGTTTCCGATCATCAGCATGAACATGCCAAGGAACAATGCCCATGACCCACTCAAAACCTGAAACATTGGTGATGTCCTCTGGCGTTTTCGCCCCGACCTTAGGGCACAGGGCGCGAATTTGACGGCCCAGAGCGACACGTCTTGTCGCTTGCCGCCTCTGGGCGCCTCATGCGCTGGAACCGGGGGACTGTCCACAGGGAAATTGCGCCGACGTGTCGCGACTGACCTAGACCTGCGGCAGCAATAGCGATGCGTCGCCATAAGAAAAGAAACGATACTGTTCGGCGATGGCATGAGCATAGATCGCCTTGATCCTGTCTGCCCCCATCAGGGCCGAAACCAGCATCATCAGGGTCGATTTCGGCAGATGGAAATTGGTCATCAACCCGTCGGCAACCCGAAAGCGATATCCCGGTGTGATGAAAATGTCGGTCGGTCCGGACCAAGGTGCGACTCCGGCATCGGTGGCCGCACTTTCGATCAGGCGCAGGGCGGTGGTGCCAATCGGAATCACCCGCCCGCCGGACGCGCGGGTCGCGTTGATTTCGGCCGCCGCCGTTTGCGTCACCTCGCCCCACTCGGCGTGCATCCGGTGTTGGCTGATGTCATCGACCTTGACCGGCAAAAAGGTACCGGCGCCAACGTGCAGCGTGACATGGGTAAACAGAACACCTTTGGCCGCAAGCCGCGCCAGCAGGTCGGCATCGAAATGCAGCGACGCGGTCGGCGCTGCTACAGCGCCGGCATGGCGCGCCCAAACTGTCTGATAGTCGGTGCGGTCGGCGACGTCAGCCGGGCGTTTGGCGGCAATATAGGGCGGCAGCGGCATCGCCCCGGCAGTGGCGAGGGCGACATCGAAATCGTCGCCCGTCAGATTGAACCGGATCTGGCCCTGCCCGTCGGCCCGGCCCACCAGCTGGCCGCGCAGGCCCGACCCAAAATCGATCCATTCGCCATCACGTAGTTTTTTCAATGGTTTGATCAACCCTGCCCAGGTGCCGTCTGCGCGTGGCGCCAGCAGCGTCACTTCGATCCGGGCGGTCGTCGGCCCAGTGTCGCCGTCGCGGCTGCGCAGACCGTTCAGGCGCGCCGGAATCACCTTGGTGTCGTTCAGGACCAACCGGTCACCGGGGTGCATGAGATCCAGCAGGTCGGTCACATGCAGATCACGGATCGTGCCGGCATTCGCCGCCAGCAGACGGGCTGAGGTGCGGGGCCGCGCGGGCCGGGTCGCAATCAGCGCCTCGGGCAGATCAAAGTCGAATTCGGAAAGTTTCAAGCAGGCGCGTCCTATTGGCTGACTTCGGGTGGCGGTCGGCGAAAAATTTCGCGGAACATGCCGGGCGTGAGCGCCGACAGCGGATTGACCCCAACCTGCACATTCTCGGATGTTCCACGCAGGGTAAAGTTGAACCCGATCAGACCCTCGCCACGCCGGGTCAAGAACGACGCGATCCCGTTCAGAAAGTAAAGCGGCGATACGACGCCCTGAAAATCCATTGCCTTGCTGGCCAGCTGGTAAATCCCGTCGAGTGAAATACCCAAACCCGGACCAACGGCGCTGGATTGCAAAAGCACAATCCTGTCGGGCGTCAGGCGAAACCGGGCATCGACATTGGTAAATTGCAACCCCTGCCCGCCGAGCTGTTGCAACAGGCCGATGACGCTGATCGCGTTCAGCAACGATGCCAATGCCGGTGCATCTCTGACCTGCAGGTTGGTGACCTGCAGGATGCCGTCATAGACACCCTCGCCGCCGGTCGGCAGCAGTCGCAGGTCCATCGCCCCGCCAGAAGCATTCTGCAGAAACCCCGCCGAAGCAAAGACGCCGCCGGCGTTTTCGGATACGATCCGCACCGCCGAGCGTCCATCTTGCGGCACCACCGTGCCCTGCACAGTCGCGCCACCATTGACCGTGGCGCTAAAGCGACCGGAAAAACCACCCTCGGCGCTGAATTCGCCGGCGAAACCGTTCAGCGCGATCCCATCCGAGACTTGCAGGCGGTCGAGTGCGATCTGCATCGGACCGCCCTGCCCGCCGCTGTCGCCGAAATTGGCGCGGCGCAGGTCCAGCGTCCCGCCGTCGATGACGACGCCGACCGACTGACCACGGCCGCGCCCCTGCAGGATCACTGGTGCGTCCAGCCAGCCACCCAACCGGACCCGCGAAAACCGTGCCCGTTCCAGCCCGCCACCTGCGGCCAAGGTGATTGCACCTTCGGCATTCAGGCCTGCGGCATCAACCGACAGCCGGTCGATCCGCGGCACGGCGCCAAGGCTGCCGCTTACCAAAAGCGTCCCCGAACTCGCCTGCCGCTTGGACCAGCCCAGAGCCGGCAGGGCAAGGCCGATGCCGCTGAGGTTGCTGGTCAGCCGAAATGCCGGAGCGGTGTCAGGGGCAAGGTCGATGCGCAGGTCGGCGCCCCCCGATCCCGATACGGTGCCGCGCGGCAGACCGATGTTGAATTCGTCCAGAAACGACTGCCCGAGGGTGACCGCCGCATCGACGCGACTATTGGGACTGGCATCCCGACCCAGGGCGCGAGCCCAGGTCACGTCCATCGGCACCTGTCCCAACCGCAGCGGGCCGCTGATCGACATCCTGTCAGGATTTGCCGAGACAGTCAGGCGCGATGCCGTCATCGACCGGCCCGGAACAATCACGCTACTGGCGACATCCGTCAGGGTTGCGCCAAAGCCAAAGGTCAGTTC
>JBBKXP010000391.1:0-27180 GCA_037969545.1 Paracoccaceae bacterium
GGCCATGGAGGAGCCGACCTGGTCGTCGGTGAAATACACGCCGGTCGATTATCAGAGCCTGTTCTACTACGCCGCGCCCAAGGAGAAGCCGGGGCTGAAGTCGCTCGACGAGGTCGATCCGGAAATCCTCGCCGTCTACGCCAAACTGGGAATTCCGTTGAAAGAACAAGCGATCCTGGCTGGGGTCGAGGGGGCCGAGGCGCCGCCTGCCGAGGGCCGCAAAGTGGCCGTCGATGCGGTATTCGATTCCGTCAGCGTCGGGACCACCTTTCAGGCGGAACTGAAAAAGGCCGGGGTGATCTTCTGTTCAATTTCCGAGGCGATCCGTGAGCATCCCGAATTGGTGAAAAAGTATCTGGGCACTGTCGTGCCAGCGTCCGACAACTTTTACGCGACGCTCAACAGTGCCGTTTTCAGCGACGGGTCGTTCGTTTATGTCCCGCCGGGCGTGCGCTGTCCGATGGAGCTTTCGACTTATTTCCGGATCAACGCCGAAAATACCGGGCAGTTCGAACGCACCCTGATCATCGCCGACAAAGGCAGCTATGTGTCCTACCTCGAAGGATGCACCGCGCCCAAGCGCGACGTCGCGCAACTGCATGCGGCGGTGGTCGAGATCGTCGTCCTGGAAGACGCCGAGGTGAAATATTCCACCGTGCAGAACTGGTATCCGGGGGATGAAAACGGCGTTGGCGGCATCTATAATTTTGTAACCAAGCGAGCCGATTGCCGGGGCGACCGCGCCCGGGTGATGTGGACGCAGGTCGAAACCGGTAGTGCTGTGACGTGGAAATACCCGTCATGCATCCTGCGCGGCGACGATTCTCAGGGCGAGTTCTATTCCATCGCCATCGCCAACAACATGCAGCAGGCCGACACCGGCACCAAGATGGTGCACCTTGGCAAGAACACCAAAAGCCGGATTGTCTCCAAGGGGATCAGCGCGGGCAGGGCGCAGAATACTTATCGCGGCCTTGTGTCGATGCACCCCAAGGCGACAAATTCGCGTAACTATACCCAGTGTGACAGTTTGCTGATCGGCGACAAGTGTGGCGCGCATACGGTGCCGTATATCGAGGTGCGCAACAATTCCTCGCGGGTGGAACACGAGGCGACGACGTCCAAGGTTGACGACGATCAGATGTTCTACTGCCGCTCGCGCGGCATTGCCGAGGAGGAAGCAGTGGCGCTGATCGTCAACGGCTTCGTCAAGGACGTTCTCCAGGCGCTGCCGATGGAATTTGCGCTCGAGGCGCAGGCTCTGGTCGCGATTTCGCTTGAAGGGTCGGTCGGCTGAGATGACGGCAATATCCGATAGCGCGGAGTCGTGGGTCGGGCGATTGTCTGACCCGTCAGGACGCAAACCTGCAAACCCACACAAAGTCGGGTCTCAGGACCTATGAGCATGTCCGCCATGCCCGGACTGGAAAGCGCCCCGGCGCTGACCATGCCCCCCGATGAGGCCGCGTTTTTGCGCGCCGGATACGTGGCAGCCCGGGTCATTCTGGAATACGGGTCGGGTGGTTCGACGGCGATGGCTGCGGAAATGCCGGGCAAGACCGTTTGGACCGTCGAAAGCGACAAGGCCTGGATGTTGGGCCTGCAGGACTGGTTCAGCCGCAATTCGCCGGCCGCCGACCTGCATCTGCGCCATGTCAACATCGGACCTACGGTCAAATGGGGGTTTCCCAAAGACGACCGAAAATGGGCCCGCTTTCATCGCTACCCGCTCGAGGTCTGGGAGGCTGACGGATTTGCGCCACCTGATACGGTGTTGATCGACGGGCGGTTCCGTGTTGCCTGCTATCTGACGGTTCTGTTCATGACGCGTGACCCGGTGATGATCTATTTCGATGATTATCTGGATCGGCCGCACTATCACGTCGTCGAACGTTTTGGCGCACCGGCGGAGATCATTGGCCGGATGGCCCGATTTGACGTCAAACCACAGGCGATCCAAGGCCCCGATCTGGCATGGATCATTGACAAATTCACGCGCCCGCAATGAGGCGCGAGAGGAGAACAAGATGCTGAATATCAACGATCTGCACGTCAAACTTGAAGCGGAAGACAAGCAGATACTGAAGGGGGTCGATCTGACGATCGATGCCGGATCTGTGCATGCAATCATGGGGCCGAACGGGTCGGGAAAATCGACCCTGTCCTACGTTTTGTCGGGCCGCGATGGCTATACCGTAACGTCGGGCTCCGCGGCGCTGAACGGCAACGACCTTCTGGCCATGGATCCCGAGGAACGCGCGACTGCAGGTCTGTTTCTGGCATTTCAATATCCGGTCGAAATTCCCGGTGTCGGCAACATGACGTTCCTGCGCACCGCGCTGAATGCCCAACGGGTCGCGCGGGGTGAAGACGAGTTGAGCGCCGCCGATTTCTTGAAACTGATCCGCGCCAAGGCCAAGGAGTTGCAGATCGATGCCGAGATGCTGAAGCGCCCGGTTAACGTCGGTTTTTCCGGCGGCGAGAAAAAACGTAACGAAATCCTCCAGATGGCGATGCTGGAACCAAAAATGTGCATTCTTGACGAGACCGATTCCGGTCTCGACGTGGACGCGATGAAGCTGGTGGCGGAGGGGGTGAATGGTTTGCGCGATGCTGGCCGGTCGTTTTTGGTCATTACGCACTATCAGCGCCTGCTGGACCATATTCGCCCCGACATCGTTCATATCATGGCGGATGGACGGATCGTCAAATCGGGCGGACCCGACCTTGCGCTTGAGGTCGAAAACAATGGCTATGCCGATATTCTGGCCGAGGTGATCTGATGGCGTTACGGGCAGCAATGGCAAGGCAAAAGGCCGATGCGACGACTGCGCGTCTCGCAGGGATGACGCTGCCAGAAGGTGCTGATTGGGCGCAAGCCGCGCGTCGGGCGGCCCTGGGTCGGGTGATGGACCTGGGTCTGCCGGGTCGCCGCGATGAATACTGGCGGTTCACCGATCCGGCCAGCCTCACCGAGCCCGAAGCCAAGCCGGCAGCTGTGCCAAGCCGCGAGGAGAAGCCGATATTTGCCAAGGTCGACCGTTTGCGGATCGTTTTCGTCGATGGCGTTTTCGATGCTGCGGCGTCGGACCCCTTGCAGGAAACCGGCGTCGAGGTCGAGCGTCTGGCAGATGTCATGACCAAAGATATACATTGGGCCAAGGATTTGTACGGTGTACTTGAAGCAAGTGGCCAACAACCTGTGGCCCGCACGCTTGCCGCCATGAACAGCGCATTTGCGACTGATGGGGTGGTGATCCGGGCGACGTCACGCGTCAAGCGACCGATCAACCTGATCTATCTGCATCGCAGCCCGACTTCGGATGTGTCGCTGCACAATCTGGTGCGGGTTGAAGCCGGGGCCGATGTGACCCTCCTTGAAAATGGTCCGGCGGCGGCGCGTTTCTCGAAGGTGCTTGAGGTCGATTTGGCCGACGGTGCGGCTTTCCATCACATCCGTGCGCAGGGCCGCGACCATGAACGACGCGCCGTAACTCATTGTTTTGCAAGACTTGGTGCGAACAGCACCTTCAAATCCTTTACTTTGACGATGAATGGTACAATGACCCGGAACGAATGCGTCATCGATCTGACCGGTGACAATTCGGTCGCCCATGTCGCCGGGGCCTGCGTCGGTGACGGTCCGGACTTTCATCATGATGACACGGTGTTCGTGACCCATGATGCGGTCGGTTGCGAAAGTCGGCAGGTGTACAAGAAAGTCTTGCGCAACGGTGCGACCGGGGTGTTTCAGGGCAAGATTCTGGTTCAGCCGGGGGCACAGAAAACCGATGGATACCAGATCAGCCAATCGCTGTTGCTGGATGGGGACAGCCAGTTTCTGGCCAAGCCCGAACTGGAAATCTACGCCGATGACGTGGCTTGCTCCCACGGGTCCACGAGCGGCGCAATCGACGAGACTGCGCTGTTCTACTTACGGTCGCGCGGGGTCGCTGAAAAGGCCGCGACAGACCTGTTGACGCTGGCCTTTCTGGCCGAGGCGCTGGACGAGATCGAAGATCACAACCTTGCCGCCGACCTGCGCGACCGGCTGAACGGCTGGCTGGCCCGGCGCGCCTGATGCCTGTGTCGAACAACATTTTGAGGACCTGGCGCGACCCGCGCCGAGTGATGCGGGGCCTGCTGGCGGCGGGGCAGCGCGAGGATCGGGCGATTGCCTATCTGATGGTCGGCTGCCTGCTGGTGTTTGTGGCGCAGTGGCCGCGCCTAATGCGCGAGGCGCATTTCGACACAGCGACGCCGTTTGACCTGAAGTTGCATGAAAGTCTCTATGCCCTCCTGATCATTGCGCCGCTGCTGTTTTACGCTATCGCAGCCCTTAGTCACATCGTTGCCCGGCTGCTGGGCGGCCGGGGCAGTTGGTACGGGGCGCGTCTTGCATTGTTCTGGACACTGTTGGCCACCGGGCCGCTGATGTTGTTTTACGGCGTGCTCGCCGGTCTGAACGGGCAGACACCGGCAACCAAGGTTGTCGGCCTCCTCTGGCTTGCGGCATTCGCGGTGATCTGGCTGCAAAGTCTGCGCGAAGCCGAAGGGGGTGCATCTGATGTATGACGTCGCCAAGATCCGCGCCGACTTTCCGATTTTGGCCAGAGAAGTGAACGGCAAGCTTTTGGTTTACCTCGACAATGGCGCATCGGCGCAAAAGCCGCAGGTGGTGATCGATACCGTGACACGTGCGTATTCGCATGAATATGCGAATGTACACAGAGGGTTACATTACCTTTCCAACCTTGCAACCGACCATTACGAAGCGGTGCGTGGAACTGTCGCGCGATTTTTGAATACCAATTCCGACGACGAGATCATTCTGAATTCCGGCACCACCGAAGGCATCAACATGGTGGCCTATTCCTGGGCCATGCCAAGGATGAAGGCGGGCGACGAAATTGTCCTGTCGATCATGGAGCATCACGCCAATATCGTGCCCTGGCATTTTTTGCGGGAACGACTTGGGGTGGTGCTGAAATGGGTGGATTGCACCCAGAACGGCGAACTTGACCCGCAGGCGGTGGTCGATGCGATCGGACCGCGCACAAAGCTGGTGGCAATAACGCATCTTTCCAACGTACTGGGGACTGTTGTCGATGTGAAATCGGTCACCGCAGGGGCGCATGCGAAGGGGGTTCCGGTATTGGTCGACGGGTCGCAGGCCGCCGTGCACATGCCGGTTGATGTTCGTGACATCGACTGCGATTTTTATTCGATCACCGGGCACAAGCTTTATGGGCCATCGGGGTCAGGTGCGATCTATGTCCGAGCCGACCGCATGGCGGAGATGCGTCCGTTTCTGGGTGGCGGTGACATGATCCGCGAGGTGACGCGCGATGCCGTCACCTACAACGATCCACCGATGAAATTCGAGGCCGGGACGCCCGGCATCGTGTCGATCATCGGCATGGGGGCGGCGATTGATTACATGACCGGTCTGGGCATGGCGAACATCGCGGCGCATGAGCGGACCTTGCGGGATCATGCGCGGACCCGACTTGCCGGGCTCAATTGGCTGAATGTGCAAGGCGATGCCGACGACAAGGCCGCCATTTTCAGTTTTACGATAACCGGCGGCGCCCATGCGCATGATGTTTCGACGATCCTGGACAAGCGCGGCATTGCGGTACGCGCCGGCACGCATTGCGCGATGCCGTTGATGGAGCACCTGGGGGTGGGAGCGACGTGTCGCGCCTCGTTCGGTCTTTATAATACGGTTCGGGAGGCCGACGATCTGATCGATGCCCTGGAGTTCTGTCATGATCTTTTCGGATGACGCGCCAGGTCGCGTTGCTTTATTCGGTCGTGCTGTCGCCGGTGCGACGGGTGAAATCGGCAGAGTTGGTGGAGATTGCCAAGCTCGCTGGATTGGGTGATCCGCGCACAGTTCTTTCAACCGGCAATCTGGTGTTTCGATCCCACCGCGAGGAGCAAGACCTTGAATCGGCGCTTGAACACCTGATCCAATCGCGACTGGGCAAGCCGGTCGCGGTGTTCGTCAGAAGCGCGGACGCGTGGCGGGCCCTGATCGACGCGAATCCCGTTCCGGCCGAAACCGCGCACGACCCGGCGCGTGTGGCCGTGCGGATCATGCGGCATCCGCCCACCGTTGAAAACCTGCAGCGCATCGCCGATACAGTCGGGTCCGGGGAACGCTTTGCCGCGACCGGACGCGCCCTGTGGGTTGCTGCCGCAGATTCGCGGTCGACAAGCCGTCTGCTGCGTGCGGTCGGTTCGCCTTGGGTGGGCGAAGGGACATTGCGCAGCGTTTCGGCCATTGGCAAGATCGCCGGGATGCTTGATTGAGGCGTTGAAACCCGTCACGCGCATCACTATAGACGGCCAAAGGCACCCATAGCTCAGCTGGATAGAGCGCTGCCCTCCGAAGGCAGAGGCCACAAGTTCGAATCTTGTTGGGTGCACCATCACATTTCCGCAACCAGAGAATTAACCCAGCTGACTTGTCACGTTGCGCGAGTGTCAGGTCTGGCGATTGATCTGCTCCCGTTCAAGCAGTTTGAAGACGCGTTCCCCTGATCCGCTGGGGCGGAACGGCTTGAACCCCCGGACATTGCCAAGCCTGTTCAGGTGGCGGCAGTGCTGTGCCATGCGACGGTCAGCCAAACACATGTTTGATGTCGGTCGGGGATTGTCACCAAACCGGATGTGCGTCCGGAAGATACGTGCATATTACCCGGCCCTGGCCTGTTGCAAAGTCGGTGGCGATCGCGTTCCAGTCGATCTGCGCCGCCCTCGTCCAGTCCACGCCCGCCGCGAAATCGTCAAAGGGATTCCGGCAAGGGCTATCGACCGTTTCCGATGTGTAGTCGACGACCCTCTGACCTTCCTGAAACGCGTCCAGTGACTGGTTCCACCGCGCATCCCGCCAACTTAATGCCATGGTCAGTGCAACGGGATCGTATTCGGCGGTAAACAGTGTGCCGAACCCTTCGGCATAGCGATCCTGAAACAGCGGCGGTTCAAGGAATTGCCGGCTCAGGGATGCCGGTTCGTCCCGGAGTTGGCGAAGATGCGCGTGACGTATAAAACTCTGGGTGAAGGTGGCTCGATCAGCGCGTTCAGGGCTGCTTTGATGGTTTGTCGCAATCGCCTTCGGCATCAGCCTCACGCCGCCACCGGGCGACAGTTCCACACTTGCGGTCCGGCCGTTCTTGTCCGCCAGTACCAGGTTATAGGCCATGTGCGACGGCACCCGGCGCAGAACCCGGATGGCATCGCTGACGGTATCGCAGGTTTCCAAGACGTAGCGCAGGATCGTGGTGATCCCGAAACCCTTACCCGTTTGTGACCTGCCACCATAGGCCAGTGCGATGCTGAGGCCGGCGTCGTTGATGCCATCTGACAGCCCCCAGAGAAATTCGACCATCCCCATGACTGCGCGGCCCATCCACGCGGTGCGCAGCAGCAAGCCCTCGTTCAGGTCGGGCGACAGGTCGTAATTGCGCACAAGGCGAACCTCGCCCTTGGATGCCACCGCGGCGAGCGAACAGCCGCCAAGATATCGCGGCGGACACCACGTCGAGAGAAATCGCGCCGCGCGATCGGATCCGCCGGCGATCTGCACCAGTTGATCGTAGACCGGAACAAGTTCGGGCATGTATCGGACCATCGCCGACCGACACTCGGATCTGGACGGTCCGTGATCGCCGCCCCGGCCGACAAACCACGCCTCGTAGGCAGGCCAGGACCGATCCCAGCGGGCAGCCCATTTCGGCCCCGGTGTGGCTTCGCTAACCGCATCGAATGTCAGTGTCCTGCTGGTCATATCAAATCTCTCCATCTGCTGCGCCGAAAAAGAACCGGATCATCTCGGCACTGGCATCGGGGCCCTTTGCATCGGTAAAGGAGCCGGCCGGCTGGCCGCCGGACCACGCGTGCCCCAACCCCTCGACGATCCAGTGTTCCAACCCTGCATCCTTGCCTGCGCTGGCCACAATCTTGCGGCGGTACGATCGGCCGGATGTGCTGCCCTGTTCATCGGTCTCGATGGTTTGCCGTGGACCGCGATCGATCGCACGACGTGCAATCCGGTCACCATTCGACGGGTGGACCGTGACATCCGCCGTGCCGTGAAAGATTATGGTGCGAAGCGCCGTGGTGTCGGGTTCTGATCCCGTCAATTCCTGCGGATTGCCGGCCATCGCGGCAAATGCGGATGGCACACATCTTGCCGCCGCGAAGGGCAGGCCGGAATGGGCGCCGACACCGGCAAAGATATCCGGATAGGTTTCACCCAGGATCACGGCCATTGCCGCCCCGGCAGACAGACCTGCGACGAACGTGCAGTCGTTGGACACGCCGTGTTCGGCCATCGCCTTTCGGGTCAGACCGGCAATGATCGCCGGTTCGCCGCGATCCCGGCGCTGGTCGCCCGGGCTGAACCAGTTCCAGCAGGATTGCGCATTGTCGCCGCGCGATTGCTGCGGGTAGATCACCACAAAGCCGTGCTGATCGGCCAAAGCGTTCATGCCAGTGCCGGTTGCAAAATCTTCGGGGGTTTGGGTGCAGCCGTGCAGCATGACGACGATTCCGGTTGCGCCTTTGGTTGCCGTAGCAGGCACATATGTCAGGTAAGCGCGGCTTCCTGCTGCACAGGTAAACTGCGCACTTTGAAACGCTGCGCCCGCTGGAACGGGGATGGTTTTCGGCGCGCGGTCGCCGATCCCTGCGTGCAGGCGCGATAGCATCGCAGTGATCATCGGTTCCGCGTGATCGGCAGACGCGCTTTGTCCGCCGGGCGCATTGGGCATCAACCCGTGCCGCGCAAGGGTGCGCTGCACAAGATCGTTGGCGGCAGCGAGACGCGCCGCGCGCGTTTCGTCATTTGCCGGGCGCCATGCGCCGACATTGTGATTGATCATCTGTTCTGTCCTTATGAGGGGTAGCGCATCCTACCTGATGCGGTCGGCAAGTGCCTTTTTGATGTCCGGGCTGGCCTGCAAGGCGCCCAGAACGGTGATCGATCCGATCGTGGCAAGGGCAAGTTCGGGGGTGACGTCGGTGTCGATACGGGCAAGGCCAACAACCTTGACATGCAGCGTTTCGCCTGCGTCCCGCAACGCCTCTAGGTCGCTTCGGGTGTAATCGCGCAACCCCAATTCCATCGTGTGACGTTCGATGGATTTGGTGACAACCTCGACATGGCTGTCCAGTTGATTGCGAATTGCGGTTCGGATGAAATCACTGCGGTTCGCATAGAATCCTTCCTGCACCAACAGGTCGATCCGGCCGAGATCGACATAGCCCAGATTGATCGTGATCTTTTCACTGTCGGGGGCTTTTTCGCGAAGCTGTCTGACGTTGCTCATGCTGGTTTCTCCATCCACACGGATGGTATATGGATGGTCAGCAGTAAGATGCAAGCCCATTGTGATTTTTCATCTGCCGCGGACAGACCGACAGACTATCTTTGTCGTTGCAGGCGTTCGGTCTTATCGACAGACATCCGCCCCCAGGTCACGGCCGCCGGACAGAATTGCCGCCAGCGATGATCCGATTGATAAGTTTCGCGACAGCAGCATTCAGCACCGAATTTCCATCGTTCTTTGGGGTAAGTTCATGCGCCGATGCCGCATCTTTCAGGATCCCGACAATCTCGCGCTCGGGCAAAACGCCGTGGTCGTTCAGGGCCAGCAGGAGCGACTCGCAGATTGCAAGTGCGGCCGTACCCGAGACGTCGTTCGGTGGGGACAAGGGGTAATTCCTTTCAGAGGTGACTGCGGCAAAGCACATTGATCTGCACGGCATTCGCCGGATATGACACTATCGCAGAAATAGTGTAAGCTGGACTAACCCCAGGCAGTATGAGGTGTGGCTATTTCCGGCAAAGTTGTCCGACTTGTGAAAAAGGCGTGCGATTTGGCTGCATCTGGAAAGACGACCGCATGATGGCGATCCAGGAAAGTCCGTTGGTGCGCAAGCTGAGTGCCTATGTCGCGCTGGGCGAAGCAGAGCTGTCGGTCCTGGAAGGGTTTCACCGGCACCGCCGGACGTTTGAGGTCGGCAAGGAACTGATCTATGAAGGGCAGACCAACCACTCCGCCTATATTCTGGCAAAGGGCTGGATGTGTTCCTATAAGATGCTGCGCGGCGGTGGACGCCAGATTGTCGAGTTCCAGATACCAGGCGACTTTCTGGGACTTCGCAGCGTGCTGTTCAGGACCGCTGATCACAGCATCGAACCGATCACGAAATCCGAGGCTTCCGAGGTTGGGGTCGAGGATGTTTTTGGCGCGTTTGAGGCAGCACCGCGTCTTGCTGCCGCGGTCCTTTGGGCGGCGTCCGCCGACGAGGCGATCATCGTCGAGCGACTGGTCAGTCTGGGGCGGCGTGGTGCTGTCGAACGCGTTGTTCATTTTCTTCTGGAGTTGGGGGCGCGGCTCAAGCTTGTCGGACTGGCTACCAAGGACGGATATGCGTGCCCGCTGACGCAGTATCGTCTGGCAGACGCACTTGGCCTTAGTGCCATTCATATCAACCGGGTTCTGCGCCAACTGCGCGAGGAGAGTCTGCTGACGTTTCGCGATGGCGTCGTGACGTTCGGCAATTTCGACGCGTTGGTGAAGATCGCGGATTTCGACATGGCCTATCTGGATTATCAAGGCCCGATGCTGAAGTAGTCATTCCCGCCAAGGACGAACGACGCATTTATTGTTCCGCTTTTGCGAGATTACTGATCGTCGCTAACCGGTGTTAGTGTACGCTGATCGATCAGACCGTAATTATCGTTCTGACGGCGCCCACCTGTGTATCTTGACGAGTCTGAAGTTAGGGCGCCGTCAGCTTATTGTTTCGGTCCTTGGGGGTATCGTCATGAATGGAACAGCGGATGCCGGGATCCCCCGGCCGTCGCCCTCCGATCTGCCTGCACCGCCCTTTCAAAGTGTCGCACAAACCCGCCCAGTGGCAGGTCTGAAGTATGACAAGCCAGTGATACGTCAGATGCAGATACTTGATTGCGCCCAAGGCCGTGACATTATTTTCCAAGGCCGATATGGTCATACCACGAATGATGGGATGAATGACAAACCGATGAACCCTGCCCAGCGCCTTTCAACATTCCCGGCCGCAAGGACGGAACCGCCGGATTACCGGCGCGCCTATCACGCGCTTTCGGCGCCGTGCGCGATATTGGATCGCGATTTCCGTTTCGTCGACATGAATCAGGTTTACCTCGATACGCTCAAGGCAAACCGCGAGGGTCTGCTGGGCAAGCGGGTGCTGGACGCTTTTCCCGAAACTGGCGAGCATCAGAAGGTTCTTACGGTGGCGTTCGACAAGGCTCTGGCGGGCGAAGACGCATCCCTGAACGAGATCGAGTATGCGATAGCGGATGCCAGCGTTGCTGGCGGGATGCGTCATGGCTGGTGGAACGCGCATTTTTCGCCGCTCATAAATGCGCAGGACGATGTGACGCACGTCTTGCTGCGGGTCAGCGACATTACGGATCAGGTGAAAAGCCGGGAGTTGAAGGATGCGATTGCCGGCGAGACGCAACATCGGATTGGCAACCTGATGGCGATTGTGACGTCGATTGCCCGACAATCGGCGCGCGGGCAATCTTCGCTTGCAGATTTTCTGACGGGATTCGAAGCCCGCATCCATTCACTGGCCAAGACGCATTCGCTGCTGACGGGCGGCAACTGGAACGGGATGACCATGGATCGGGTGATCCATCAGCAGCTTGATGCCTTTGCTGACCGGATGAACAGCACGGTATTTGTCGAAGGACCGGATTTGCCGATCATGGCAAGCGATGCGCAGTCGCTTTCGATGGCATTGCACGAGCTTGCGACCAATGCGGCAAAACACGGTGCGCTCAGTCAGGAAGGTGGCCGACTCAAGGTCAGTTGGGCAGGTCTTGAGGCCGGATTCGAGTTCGAGTGGATGGAAACCGGCATGACCGGCGTCACCGAGCCGACCAAATCAGGTTTCGGCACGATGTTCCTCACGTCGATCTTGCCAAGTCAGTTGAATGGAAAGGCGACCCGGGAATTCACCCCGGACAGCTACAGATACCGGCTTCGGGTCGAGCGACGAACCTCGGGATAATCCGGGCTGCTGTCGGTCTGGCATTTGATATCTGTGGTGTGGCGTCTGATGAAATCTATCAACTGCGACTGGACATAGGGCTTCTGGAATATTTCGGCTTGCGGCGCCGCCTTGTTCGCCAACAGATCTGCGATCGCCCCCGTGACATATACGAACGACACACCGTCGCATCGCAAGCGGATCGCGACATCGACGCTGGTGGCCCCTTTCAGGTTATAGTCCAAGACGGCGAAATCGAACGCGACAGTGTCGATCAGCGAGAGCGCCGATTTTGTGGCCGACGCAACCCCTGCAACGTCGAAAGTGGCATCCTGAAGGGCCTTCGTCAGGTCCATCGCCTGAAGCCGATCATCTTCAACGAGTAGAATGCGTGGTCGGGCGTTCAAATCAATGCTCCGGAAAAACGGCAACCGGCCGCTTGTGTGTCGTGGTCAACGCGTTGCGCGCCAAACTGTTCCATAGCCGGTTATTGGCAGAAGGCTGGGAACAGATTTTTTTGAACCCTGAATGTCCCGCGACCCCGGCAGCTGCTGAATTACGGGACGCGACTTCAATATGCGGGTGGCTGATCGGTTGCAGATGGACTGCGACAGTTCCGGTGGCACCGGATGCCGAACGGTGTCGGCAGAGCACCGGAACCTAAATTGGCCGGGCTTGTTGGTCATTCAGGGCACAGAACGTGGCCGACCCCCGAAAGGTAACCATGTCCAAGATCAAAACCGTCAACCCCGCCACCGAAGTAACGATCACATCTTATGACATGATGAGCTTGGAAACCGCCGTTTCAAAGGTCGAGGCCTGCCACGTCGCGTTCCTTGACTGGCGCGAAAAATCGCATGCGCAGCGGGCGCCGTACCTGCGCGACATCGCCAAGTCGTTGCGTGCCCGATCCGACGATCTTGCGGCGCTGATGACCACGGAGACCGGCAAGTTGTTGCGCGATGGCGCAAGGGAGGTCGCGCTGTGTGCCGGTATCCTCGATTACAGTGCCGAGCACGGGCCGGCCGAACTTGCGGACGAAAAGCGGACCCATGCCGATGGCAAGAAATCCGGTTGGGTGACCTATGCCCCGATCGGCGTCATCTACAGTATCCAGCCGTGGAACTTTCCGCTGTATCAGCCGGTCCGGGTGCTTGCGGCCAATCTGATGGCCGGGAACGGCATGGTTCTGAAGCACGCCGAAATTTGCACCGGCAGCGGTCTGCTGCTGCGCGAGATCTGCATCGACGCGGGCCTGCCGAAAGACTTGTTTCAAGTCCTGATCATCGACCACGACACGTCGGACAAGATCATTGCGCACAAACTGGTGCGCGGCGTCACACTGACGGGCAGCGATGGTGCGGGCCGCAAGATTGGCCAGATGGCGGCAAAGAACCTCAAGAAAACCGTCCTCGAACTGGGTTCGAACGATGCCTATGTGGTGCTGGAGGACGCGGATATCGAACTTGCCGTCAAGACATGCGTTACGGGGCGGCTGTTCAACAACGGCGAGACATGTGTTTCCGCAAAGCGGTTTGTCGTCACCGCAAAGGTCTATGACGCCTTTGTCAGCGCGTTCGTCGCACAGATGAAGGTGATCGACATGGGCGATCCGACCGACGAGGATACGCAACTTGGCCCGCTGTCGAGCAAGGAACAGTTCGAAACGATTGTCGGACAGGTGGACAAAAGCGTCAAAGCGGGGGCCGAGATTTTGTGTGGCGGCGAGCCGCCCGAGCGAACCGGGTTCTACTATCCGGCCACCGTTCTTGGGAATTGCAAACCCGGTATGCCCGCCTATGACGATGAAATCTTCGGACCCGTCGCCGCGGTCATTCGGGCAAAGGATGACGCCGACGCAATGCGGATTGCCAATGACAGCCGTTATGGCCTTGGTGGCGGAATTTTCAGCCGTGACGAGGATCGGGCCCTGAAACTGGCGCGCGATCATTTCGACACTGGCATGATCCGGATCAATTCTTTCGGTACTGCGGACCCGAACATGCCGTTTGGCGGCGTCAAGGATTCCGGTTTCGGGCGTGAACATGGTGGGTTCGGGATGAAGGAGTTCGTCAACGTCAAGGCGATTTATCTGCCGTGAATCGCCGCCAACCGGAGCGCCTTTTAGCAGCCGTCCACCGGGCAGCCATCAGCACTGTTTGCAAGATGTCCTCTCGACCTGCACCGGCCTTGCTTCGGGCAACTTCCACCCACACCCACGCAAAGGAAATACAATGAAAATACTTGTTGCCGGTGCCACCGGCGAAACCGGCATTCGCCTCCTGTCCGAGCTTTTGGCGCGTGGGCACCATCCCATTGCCCTCGTGCGCGACAGTTCTGACACCTCGGAACTGCCGACGGAGGTGCAACAGCGCACAGGCGACCTGACCGACCTTCAAGCCGATGTCTGTGACGGCTGCGACGCGGTGATATTTGCGGCCGGATCAGGCGGTGATACGGATGCCGGGATGACCAACAGGGTTGACCGCGATGGCGCCAAACGGCTGGTCGATCTTGCCGCAAAAGCAAAGGTCGCCCGGTTCGTCATGCTGAGCAGCGCAGGTGCCGACGATCCGGATATCGAGGGGGATATGGCCAATTACCTGCAAGCCAAACATGATGCGGACGAGCATCTCAAGGCCTCGGGTCTCAGCTATGCGATCGTGCGACCGGTCGCCCTTACCGCGGAAGACGGCACGCGGGACATGCTGTTTGGCAAGGATGTCGATCCGGGTGCAAAGGCGGCTCGCGGCGATGTGGCCGCGCTGCTCGCCCGGGCCATCGACGAAGATCAGTGGCTCGGACAGGTGACGCTCATGCAATCTGCGTAAGCTGCGCTGCGCCGCAGGTCGATATCTTTGACCTGCGGCGTGTGGCATTGGCCATTCGGGATACCGGCCTAGGGAACTGAAACGACAATCTTGCCGGGCGCATGGCCGTCGTCCATCTCGGCATAGGCGGCCCCGACATCGGCGAAAGCGAATGTCTCTCCGATTACGGGCTTCAATTTTCGATGATCCATCAGCGCCGCAAGTTTGGCAAGCTGATCGCCGTTTGGCGACATGAAGAACGATTCGAACCGGACGCCGTGCTTGTCGGCATTGCCATCGCTGTCTTGCCCTTTGATGGACACAAGGCAGCCGCCCTTTTTCAGAACTGCAAATGACCGGTTCATGACATCGCCCCCCAACATGTCAAACACCACGTCGTAACCGGCAACCTCATCCTCGAATTTCTGGCTATGATAGTCGATCACCAGATCAGCCCCCAAATCGCGGACCAGATCGGCGTTGCGCGGGCTGACTGTCGTTGCGACATAAGCGCCGGCCTGCTTTGCCAACTGGATGGCCAAGGTTCCAACGCCACCGGAACCGGCATGGATCAAGACCTTCTGGCCGGCCTTGAGATGGGCCTTGTCGAAAAGCGCCTGCCACGCGGTCAAACCGACAAGCGGAACCGAGGCGGCCTGCAGATGGCTGATACTGTCCGGCTTCACGGCCAGCTCTGACGCCTTGATGCGGGCGAATTCAGCCAGTGATCCCGCGTCTGTCTGATTTGGCCGGGCAAAGACGGCGTCGCCAACTTTGACGTTCTTGACGTCATGACCCACCTCGACCACCACCCCCGAAACATCGTAGCCCATGACGTAGGGAAAACTAATCGGCAACATGTCCTTCATGTGACCGGACCGCAAAATGCTGTCGATCGGGTTCAGGCTCGCCGCGTTGACTTCGACGATGACGGTGTCGTTTTCCAGTTTCGGCCGTGGCACGTCGGTGATCTTTACGTCGGCGTCATAACTCTGGATGGTTGCGGCTTTCATATCGGCACTCCTTGGGGTTTCTGAAGGAACATGGCCGCTTCGCACCGAACCCGGCAGTAGGGGCCGGACGGAATATTCAACCACCCTGCTTCGGTTGCAGTGACTTTCGTTCTGACCCAACGCACCGGCGCTGTTGCGGTTCCACGGTGCCAAGGTTGCAAGAGAAGCGTGCCGGCAACCCGGCAATCGCGAAGGAGTTCGCGTCTTGGGTTGTCGGTCGACCTCGAATCCATCGTCGAGCGGCCACTGAACGCGAATCCTGGTGACTGAAGGGCCCTGTGAAGGTTCGCGTCCTGTTGGGTGCACCTGTCAATCAGACTTCAGACATGAAAAAAGCGCCAACGGGCGCTTTGTTCAATCTGGTCGATGGGGCCGATCAGCCGCCCCAGCTACGTACCGGGCCGCAGTCCATGTGGACAAAGTTGGAACCTGAATAGCGGCCGACGCCGCCGGCATTGCAAGACGAAGCCGCACGGGCCATCTGCGTGACTGACCGGCTGGCCAGCCGCAAATCGGCGGCCTGTCCCTGGATATGAAGCGAATTGCGCGCCACGCCTGACGAGGATTGCCGCAGCATCGCGTTGGTTTGCGGCGACCGGTAGCCCGACAGCAACATGTAGGGTTCGTTGATATTGAGCAGGTTGTGCGACGCCGCCATGATATCGATTGTTCGCGTATCGATGTTATGGGTTGTACCAGTGCGCCAATCGCGCATGAAGCGGGTGATTTCGGTCATCGCCTCGCCGATATACTGGCCTTCGATCCAGTATATCATGTCGATCTTTTCGCCCGTTCGGCCGGAATACATCTGAACTCTGCGGATATCGCCGCCACGGCGAAGAAAGCCGGCAGCCATCGGATAGGTGGGTGCGGCCGCGACCGCAGTTGCCGCGAAGGCACGCAAAAGCCCGCGCCGAGAAATACCCGATAAACTGTCAGTCATGATATTGCGCCTGTCCCGTCGCTATCTATTGAACCCGCTGTTGCCGCAGGTTGTTGCAATCCCACCCCAGATGCCCGGACTTTATGGCACACATCGATTCTTGGACCAAGGCAGTATTGAACCCGAATGGTCAACAAACTCGTAATCGGCAAGTTTTTGCCCATGAATGCGAAACCTGGCTATATGTTGCGCAAATACCATTACATCGCTGCAAGGGCGCAACATCATTCTCATCTGACTGGTCCTTGGCGCGAATGTGAATAGACTTTCAGGGCTATTCGAAGGGAAACTACCACAAGATTTGGTGGTGACCTGCGGTTGTTGGGCAATTTGGAGAACGTGATGTTGATTGTGGTGCGTGGTCGGCAGATTGCCGCGCTGTTGAGTTTTCTTGTGGCAATCGTGTTGGCGGTTTCGGCACCAACCGGCGCCATCGCCCAGGTCACAGCCTTTCGCCAGGCCGTGGCAGAGGCCGCAGCGCGTGACGACGATCTTGCGGCGTTTTACCGCGGCCGCGATTTTCAGGGCATATGGACCGGCACTGCAGCCGAAGACCAGAACCGCCGCAACGCCCTTTTGACGGTTTTCAGCAATGCGGGCGATCATGGTCTGCCTTCCGCCCGCTATGATCCCAACAGCATCATCGCGCAGTTGCGTGCTGCCACCACCCCGGCCCGGCAAGGCGCGATGGAAGTCGAACTTAGCCGGCTGTTCCTGCAATATGCCCGCGATGTGCAGACCGGCGTTCTGGTTCCATCGCGTGTTGATGCCGGAATTGTCCGCGAAGTTCCCTATCGACCCCGGCTGGACACGCTTGAGGCCTTTGCGCAGGGTAATCCGGTGGCTTTCTTGCGGTCGCTGCCGCCCAGCAACCCCGAGTACAGCCGCCTGATGGCCGACAAGCTGCGACTGGAACGCCTGGTCGTACAGGGTGGCTGGGGACCGGTCATCAGTGCGCGGTCGTTGCAACCTGGCGCCAACGGGCAGGCCGTGGTCGAAATGCGCAACCGTCTGATCGCCATGGGATTTCTTGGGCGGTCAGTCAGCGGAACTTACGATGCGGCCCTCGCGGATGCGGTGCTGCGGTTTCAGGCCGCCAACGGTTTGGAACAGGATGGCGTCGCCGGCGAAGGCACAATCGCAGAAATGAACGTCCCGCTGGAAATCCGGATGCAGTCAGTCATCGTCGCGATGGAGCGCGAACGCTGGATGAACAAGCCGCGGGGCAGTCGCTATGTCTGGGTGAACCTGACTGATTTCACCGCCGCGATTGTCGACAACGACCGGGTGACGTTTTCGACCCGATCCGTTGTCGGGGCAAACCAATCGGATCGGCGAACCCCGGAATTTTCCGATGTCATGGAATACATGGTGATCAATCCGAGTTGGTACGTGCCCCGCTCGATCGTCACCAAGGAATATCTGCCGATGTTGCAACGCAACGCCAATGCGGTGGGCCAGTTGTTAATCACTGACCGCAGCGGCCGGTCGATCAGCCGGAGCGCGGTCAACTTTAACGCCTATAACGCCCGCAACTTTCCATTTTCGATGCGCGAACCGCCCAGTCAGGGCAATGCCCTCGGGCAGGTAAAGTTCCTGTTTCCCAACCGCTACAACATCTATCTGCACGACACGCCCTCGCGGTCGCTTTTTGCTCGCGAGGTGCGGGCCTACAGTCATGGCTGCATCCGCCTGAACGACCCCAAGGACTTTGCCTATGCCCTGCTGGCGCGCCAGACCAGCGATCCCGAAGGCCTGTTTCAGTCGCACCTGCGCACCGGCGCGGAAAGCCGGGTCGATCTTGATGAGCCGATACCGGTTCATATCGACTATCGCACCGCCTTTACCAATATTGACGGCACCTTGCAGTTTCGCCGCGATGTCTATGGCCGCGACGCCGAAATCTGGATTGCGCTGGCGCGCGAAGGGGTGGCGGTACGCGCCGTTCAGGGCTAGATGCGTTGCCCAGAGGATGGGCGCGATGGGCTTTACGATTGAACAGATTGCAGTCGCGCTAGGGGCCGAGGCCTTTGGTGCGACTGACGTCGTGATCACTGGGCTGGCTGAACCGGCCAGTGCCGGGCCCGATGACCTTGCCATCGCCATGTCACCAAAGTTCGCTGCCGGACTTGCGCAGGGCAGGGCCCGTGCCGGGCTCGTCTGGTCGGGTGCCGACTGGCAGGCGATGGGATTGGAGGCGGCGATTGCGGTGGGCCGGTCTCGTCTGGCGCTGGCGCAATTGACCCAATTCATGGATCGGCGCATCAGGATGCCGGCCGGCGTGCACCCGACGGCGCTGGTCGATGGGTCTGCCATTATCGGCGTTGGTGCGGCGATCGGCCCTTTTGTCGTCATCGGGGCCAAGGCGCAGATCGGTGCAGAAACGCAGGTTGCCGCACATGCAACAATCGGTGCAGGTGCAATCATCGGCGATGGTGGCCTGATACTGGAAGGTGCGCGGGTCTGTCCGGGTGTGCGGATCGGCGACCGGGTCATCCTGCACCCCAACGTGGTGATCGGCGCCGATGGTTTTTCGTTCACGACGACCGCACCCGCACCCGAAGAGGTGATCCGCAAAACCCTTGGTCGTGCGCCCCTGAGGGCCGCTGCCGATGCGACGCGCTATCGGATATCGTCGTTGGGCAGCGTGCACTTGGGCGACGATGTCGAGGTCGGGTCGAACAGTACCATCGACGCTGGCACGATCCGCCCGACCAGCATCGGCAGCGGCACCAAGATCGACAACCTTGTGCAGGTCGGCCACAACGTGGTGATCGGCAAGGACTGTCTGCTTTGCGGCCATGTCGGAATTGCGGGATCGGTCCGGATCGGCGACCGGGTAGTGCTGGCGGGCAAGGCCGGCGTCGGTGATAACCTGACGATTGGCAGCGACGTGGTTGTCACTGCGGCATGTATTGTCCTGTCCAATGTCGCATCCGGGCAGGTGATGACGGGATACCCGGCGGTGCCGATGCAGGACTGGCTGGCCAGTCGCCGAGCGGTGCGGCAGTTGCGACGCGAGACCGTGGAGCAGCAGAAACAGGTTCCAAACGCAGGCGAGAATGACTAGATCAGCCGCAACGACCAGAATATCGGGGGCCGCCATGACAATTGACATCGATGACCGGATTATAGCGATAATTGCGGAACAGGCGATGTTGACGCCTGTTGATGTCAGCCGCGAGCACACGCTCGCCGACCTTGGCATCGACAGTCTCGGACTTGTCGAAAGTATCTTTGCCATCGAAGAGGCGTTCGATATCTCGATCCCCTTCAACGCCAACGAACCGACGACCGGCGATTTCGACATCTCGTCCGTCGACAGCATCATCACGGCCGTCAAAGCACTGATCGCTGCCCGAAAATGACCGTCAAACGGGTCGTCATCACCGGCGCCGGCACGATCAATGCCTTGGGCCATGACGTGGCGACGACGCTTGAAGCGATGCGTGAAGGGCGCTGCGGAATCGGTCCTCTGGATATTCGTGATGTTGACCGGTTGTCGGTGCAGATCGGCGGGCAGGTGCGCGACTACGATGAACATGCCCATTTCAACCGCCAGCAAATATCACTTTACGACAGGTTTACCCAGTTCACCTTGCTGGCCGCCAAACAAGCGGTCGATCAGTCTGGACTGGTTTTTGCCGGTGAACTGGCGGCGAAGTCGGGGGTGATCCTTGGCACAGCCGGGGGCGGAGTGCAGACATGGGACGAGAATTACCGGGCGGTCTATGAAGAGGGGAAGAACCGGGTTCATCCGTTCGTCGTGCCCAAACTGATGAACAATGCAGCTGCCAGCCATGTCAGCATGGACTGGAACCTGAAAGGGCCGTCGTTCACTGTCGCCACTGCTTGCGCTTCGTCCAACCACGCGATGGGTCTGGCGTTTCACATGATCCGGTCGGGGATGTGCAGCGCGATGATCACCGGCGGATCGGAATCGATGCTGTGCTTTGGCGGGGTCAAGGCGTGGGAAGGGCTGCGCGTCATGTCCAAGGACGCCTGCCGCCCATTCAGTGCGACCCGCAACGGCATGGTGCAGGGCGAAGGGGCAGGGGTCTTTGTGTTCGAGGATTACGAACACGCCCGTGCCCGCGGTGCCGAAATTCTGGCCGAAGTGGCTGGGTTTGCGATGACATCGGACGCTGCCGACATCGTGATGCCATCAAAACAGGGGGCGGCCCGGGCAATTACCGGCGCGATGAAGGATGGCGGTATTGCGCGTGACGCGGTCGGCTATATCAACGCGCACGGCACCGGCACTGCGGCGAACGACAAGACCGAATGCGCCGCGGTTGCGGATGCGTTCGGGGCGCATGCCGACCGACTGATGATCTCGTCCACCAAATCCATGCACGGGCATCTGATCGGTGGCACCGGCGCGGTGGAACTGCTGGCCTGCATCATGGCGTTGCGCGACGGGGTCATTGCACCAACCATCGGTTATGAGGAACCCGACCCCGAATGTGCGCTGGACGTGGTGCCGAACGTTGCCCGCGATGCCAAGGTCGATGTAGTCTTGTCGAATGCCTTTGCTTTTGGCGGGCTGAATGCGGTGTTGGCGCTGAAACGAGTGTAGTCGGATCGATTCCCGTCAGCGATCCTTAGAACGGAAAACGCCGCCCCTCACCGGAGCGGCGCAAACGTGCTCAAGTCAGTATTTTAAGGCGTTTCGACTGCTGCAAAGCCGGCGGTGAAGCCGTTGAGGGAAATCGTCAACTCGACTTTTGCCTCGGGATTGCTTGCTGGCACGAGCGTCAGCATGCCGGCCGAACCGCGCTTGAACTGGGCGAGCTCGTCAGCAGTAAAGCCGATTTGGGCGACACACCCAGCCCGATTGCAGAATCGGAATGGATAACGACGGGCTTCGTTGTTGTCGATGGTGAGCACCAGCGGTTGGGTCAGCAGAGTTTCCAGCGGCGCAACGATTGTTGCGCCCGCAGCGGCCTCGCTGCCCTCGGGCAAGGTGCGAATGCTGATTTCGGCAACAGCATTGCCGTCACTGTCGTTCAGAAGTTGGTACAACTGACAGGGATCGTTTCCGTCTTCGGTTTTCAGGCAACGCAATGTCCAATCGCCGATTTCCTCGCGGCTATAGGTCTGGCCAACTTTTGGACTGGAATCTGCGGCAACCGGCTCGCCCATATCGACTTCGGGCACGGCCGCCGGTGCCGACTCCGGTGGCGTCTCGGGCGTCGGGGTTTCTTGGGCCAGACCGGCCTGCGCACCGAATGCGATCAAGGCAACAAGGGTCAGCGTCTTGAATTTGAGCATCGTCGAAGTCCTGTGAAGTTGTTGTTTGGTGCGGATCTAACATGGCAGCTGTGAAGTGTCAGGGGCAAATGCGTTGTTGTCGGGATCGGCACGGATTGCCGCCGATGCATAGAAAAAGGGGCCTTGCGACCCCTTGATCCCGTAGCTCCCTATCGGACTTGGCCGACTATTCGCCGAAATTTACGCATGCCGTGCCGACCCGTCAACAGTCAATTTTCTATATTTTTTGACCATCTGGACGAAAAAGGCCGTGCCCGAAGGCACGGCAAGTCTCACAGGGAGGAAATCGTGACAGGCCCCTGAGGAGGACTGATGGGGACCGCAACACCGATTACTCTGGCGTGCAAAGGTTAAGGATGTATTTTGACCTGAATGTTTCGTGCAAAAGGTCCGATATGTCAGAATCTATCTTCATTGGCGGTGGTGGCGAAGGCTACGGCGAACCGCAGCAATTGCTGCTGAACTACGCCAACCGGCACGGGCTGATCGCCGGGGCGACCGGGACCGGCAAGACCGTGACGTTGCAAATTCTTGCCGAAGGTTTTGCTGCCGCGGGGGTTCCGGTGTTCCTGTCGGACATCAAAGGTGATCTTTCGGGGCTGGGGGTCGCCGGCTCCGAATCGTTCAAGCTGCATGAAGCTTTCACCAAGCGGGCGGCGATGATCGGGCTCGACCTGCAATACGCGGCCTTTCCGGTCACTTTCTGGGATCTTTTCGGCCAACAGGGGCATCCGATACGTGCCACCGTCGCTGAAATGGGGCCGCTGTTAATGTCCAACCTGATGGAGCTTTCCGACGTGCAGGAAGGTGTGCTGAACGTCGCTTTCCGGGTCGCCGACGAACAAGGACTGCCGCTACTTGATCTCGAAGATCTGCAGGCGCTGCTGATCTGGGTTGGTCAGAATGCCAAGGATCTGAGCTTGCGTTACGGCAATGTCGCCACTGCATCGGTCGGCGCGATCCAGCGACAGTTGCTGGTACTGGAAAATCAGGGCGGAGCGGCACTGTTCGGCGAACCTGCGCTGGATCTTGCCGACATGATGCTGCGCGACGCTGCGGGGCGGGGCCGGATCAACATACTGGCGGCCGATCAATTGATGGCATCGCCCCGGCTTTACGCGACATTCCTGCTTTGGCTTTTGTCCGAACTGTTCGAGGTTCTGCCCGAGGTCGGCAACCCGGACAAACCCGTGCTGGTCTTCTTTTTTGACGAGGCGCATCTGCTGTTCAATGACGCCCCCAAGGCGCTGGTGGACAAGGTCGAACAGGTGGCGCGCCTGATCCGGTCCAAAGGGGTTGGGGTCTATTTCATCTCGCAGAACCCGGCGGACATTCCCGAAACTGTGCTTGGGCAACTTGGCAACCGGTTCCAGCACGCGCTGCGGGCGTTTACCGCGAAAGACCAGCAAGACCTCAAGAAGGCCGCGCAGACCTACCGCGACAACCCACGATTTTCGACGATGGATGCGATCCGCGAGGTTGGCACCGGCGAGGCGGTCACATCCATGCTGGATCCCAAGGGGATACCGCAGGTGGTCGAGCGCACGCTGATCCGGCCACCGGCATCGCAGCTTGGTCCGATCGATGCGGCAACAAGGGCCGGTCTGATTGCCGCATCGCCGGTCGCCGGCAAATACGACACCCGGCTGGACCGCGATTCAGCGGCAGAAATGTTGGCGCGCAAGGCCGAAGCCGCCGCAAAAGAGGTTGAGGCCACCAGGGCTGCCGCCGATGAAAAGGAGTTTCAGAATGCGCGGCGCTATGACGGCGGGCGGCAAACAACGTCGCGGTCGCGAAGCAGCAAGACAGCGGGTGGTTTTGGCGATGCCTTGGCCTCGGCTGTCGTCAAGGAGTTGAAGGGCACGACGGGTCGGCGGATCATCCGCGGCATCTTTGGTACCCTTTTCAAAGGGCGCTAGCGGCTGTTCAACCTGACAGACCGCCGTTGCGCGAGCATGTCGCGGAACCAGCAGATGTCTGGGAGGTTGGTCCTTTAATGACAGAAGGAGACCGGCATGAGTGTCGACGAGAACCTGTGGGAACTTGAAAAACGGTTCTGGACCGAGGGTGCGGATTTCTATGAAGGACGGTTGGCCGCTGACGCGGTGATGGTTTTTCCGTTTCCGGCCGGTATTTTGCGCGGCGATGCAATTATCGACGGTCTGGCAGGCGAGCCGCGATGGCAGACGGTCGAGATGAGTGACCAACATATTCGCCGCGAAGGAGTCACAGCCAGTCTGGCGTATCTGGCCAAGGCCTGGCGGGACAACGACGATCCGCCTTACGAGGCGCTTTGTGCCTCGACCTATCTGCTGGATGGCGACGACTGGCGTTTGATGGTGCACCAGCAGACCCCGGCATGAGGCGGGCCGACCGCCTATTTTGCCGGCAGGTGGGGCTGATGGCGGATTCTACAACGCCCGGATCTTGAGTGTTGCGATCCGGTTTTCCTCTTTGCTCATAACCTCGAACCGAAAGCCGTGGAACGAAAACACCTGGCCGACCACCGGGATCATCTGCGCCTCGTGGATGACCAGCCCGGCGACGGTGTTCGCCTCGTTATCGGGCAGGGTCCAGTCGTGAGCACGGTTCAGGTCGCGGATCGTCATGCTGCCTTCGACGATATATGACCCATCATCGGTCCGTTCGATCTGATCCTCGTTTTCCATGTCAAATTCGTCGGCAATCTCGCCGACAATTTCCTCCAGAATATCTTCGAGGGTGATCAGCCCCTGCAAGGCACCATATTCATCGACGACCAGCGCAAAGTGCGTCTTGCGCCGCAGGAATTGGCGCATCTGGTCATCGAGCGTCGTTGTTTCGGGCACGAAATAGGGCGGCATCGCTACGTCCATGACGTTGAAATCGGCCAGTCCTTTTGGATCGACCGCGCCGGACCGCAGCAATTTGTGCATCGCCCGCAGCAAATCCTTGGCGTGGATCAGGCCGATGATGTTTTCCGGGTCGTCGCGATAGATCGGCAGGCGCGTGTGACGGCTTTGCAGGCATTGCGACAGGATGTCTTGGGCCGACTGGTTGCCGTCGATCATTTCGATCCCTGAGCGGTGCAGCATGATCTCTTCGACCGTCCGGTCGCCCAGATCCAGTGCACCAAGGATGCGGTCACGGTCTTCCTTCTCGACCAGCCCTTCGGAATGGCCAAGTTGCAGTGCCCCGGCAATTTCTTCGCGCACGGCCAGAATGTTGCTGTCGGGGTCGGTGCGCACGCCGAACAGCCATAGGACGCCGCGCACAAGCGCCCGCACTGCGGTCACCAGCGGCGAAAACACCAGTACGATCAGCCGGATTGGACCGGCGACCCGCGCCGCAACGGTTTCGGGGTTGGTGATCGCGTAGGTTTTCGGCAGGACCTCGGCAAAGATCAGCACGAGCAGGGTCATTACCAATGTCGCCACCGCGACACCGTTCTGGCCGAAAATTCGGGTCAGCATCGCGGTCGCCAACGATGTCGCCAGAATGTTGACCACGTTGTTGCCCAGAAGGACCGAACCGATAAGGCGCTCATTGTCCTCGGTAACCTTCAGGGCCTGCGCCGCGCCTGCCGATCCCCGGTCGGCGGCCGATCGCAATTTGCCCCGTGACGCTGCGGTCAGTGCGGTTTCGGATCCGGAAAAGAAGGCCGACAATACGAGCAGGATCAGGATGGCTGCGGCGGTAATCCAGAATGCCGCGTCGAGCAGGGGTGTCATCATCGTCTTTCAGGTGGGGTTGGACCTGTTATGGGACGCGGCGGCGTTGCCTTCAAGATGCGCGGCCCGATTTTACCCTTTTTGCCAGCGGGTGATGATCCATCACCAGCGCCGTCAGTCTTTCGTCAAGGACATGGGTATATATTTCGGTCGTGGCGACATCGGCGTGGCCCAGCATCGTCTGGATCGCGCGCAAGTCGGCGCCGCCAGCCAGCAAATGCGTGGCAAAGGCATGTCGGATCGTGTGCGGCGTCACCTTGGCAGGCGACACGCCGCCGATCACCGCCAGTTCCTTGATCAGCGCAAAGAACCGGTGTCGGGTCAGATGCCCGGTCTTGCCTGTCGATGGGAAAAGGAACGGCGAGGCCGATTTGCCGGCCTTTTTCGCTGTCGCCTCGGTGGTGTCGCGCTGTTTCAGCCAAACCGCCATGGCGGTGCGGGCGGGGGGCGACAGCGGCACCAGACGTTCCTTGCCGCCCTTGCCACGGACCAGCAACATCCGCGGATCGCCCCTGGCGGCGGCAACCGGTAATCCAACCAGTTCGCTGACCCGCATTCCGGTCGCATAGAGCAATTCCATCAGGCAGGTGTTGCGGATCGCGGCGCGCCCGGTGCCGGCGGCATTCAGAAGGCGGCCGACTTCGGCCTCGTCCAGGGTCTTGGGCAGACGCTTGTCACGCCCCGGCCCGTGCAGGCGGATCGCGGGATTGTCGGCGCGCCAGCCTTCCTCGAACGCAAAGCGAAACAACTGGCGGATCGCGGACAGACGGCGGGCCCGGGTGGATTTCGAAAGTCCTTCGGTCTCGCAATCGACCAGATAACTTTCGACATGGTCCTGGGTCAGGCCGGCAAAGTGCAGTTTGCGGTGCCGCAACCAATCAGCGAAATTGCTCAGGTCGCGGGCATAGGCCAGTTGGGTATTGGCTGCTGCCGCCTGTTCGGCCGCCTGCGCCTCGAGAAAGGCCTGGATCCAGTGGGGCATCGGGCGACTTGCCGCATCGCTCATGCCGGGCGGTCCAGCAGCAGCAGTTGCAGGGCGGCCCGGCGGGCCTGATCCTCCATCCCGACAAGACGCAGCAGGGCCAGCGCCTGAGTGATCGCGCCGGGATCGCCGCCAACGCCTTGTTCGAACAGGGCAAGGCTGCGCAGGATCGCCTCGCCCAGTTTGCCGTCGCGGGCCATCAGGGTCAGGGTGTCATCGGGGGGCGGTTCGTCAAATGCTGCAGCGATGGCCACGGCATTGGCAGAGACCGCTGTCAGGCCGACGAGATTGCCCTCGGCCAGCCCTTTCAGGAACCTGTCAGTCGCGGAAACGGGACTGGCGGCGATGGCCACGGATTCGTAATCTGGCGATAGCAGGCCGATGT
>JBBKXP010000392.1:0-2999 GCA_037969545.1 Paracoccaceae bacterium
AGTTGATGAACGAGGACAATGTCGGCGACGAATTCAACGAGTTTATCGCCGGTGCCTATTCGCGAATTTACGATGAAGGCGGGGTGCGGCTCGATCATCTCTTTGCGTACCTGCCCAAGGAAGGCGGCGATCACTCGCCTGTCAGCTTCCAGCGCCTTCTCCTGGGTGGCGCCTTCCCCGACGGGACGCCAGGATTGATCGTACTCGCCGTGATAACGAAGCAAGTCACCATCGATTCGCTGGACGAAGCGGATCTCCCAACTCTGCCTGACTCTCTCGTGATGGATTCCTTGCTACAATAGTCGCTGCAGGTGGTGCAATAGGCACACAGCGGAAACGTTTGGCGTGTGAATTTCGGAAATTATGACAGAATGCGTACAAAAGCATGGCTTTTTGGTGGAAGCTTCAAATCCTGACTGGGATGAGAAAATGAGCGAGGCAGCCATGCTACCAAAAACCCTGTTCGACAGAATTATGAACGTATCCCACCTATTGCGCGAACTCGAGCTAACCGGCATGCACATCGAGATCGGGAGCGATTTCGCGAGGTACCGGAGATACCGGAGTTCGCAGCCGGACAGAAATCCCGTCTATCCCATGTTCGACATCGCCAGTTCATACATCGACGAGACGAACGGGTTCTGGGTCTGCGGGTTCGACGAGACCGACACGCTCATCCACACGCAGGCCGTGCGGCTCTTGGATCTGTCCGGCGTGGCGCTCGGCCGGCATCTCGAGACGCATCGGCACAAATACATCTCGCCCGACACCACGCCCGACCCGGACCTCACGTTCTATTCGGGCCCCGGATGCCTGGAAACGATCACCGGCCGCGTGTGCTACCATGGTGAATTCTGGCTGCCCGCGCGCGGGCTGGGTGGATTGCGCAGCAAGGGTGCGACGTCTGTTCTCTCGCGAATCCTGTTCGAGGTGATGGTCGGCAGCTGGGAACCGGATTTCGTCTTCGCGCTGGTCCCGAACGCCCTGGCGTCTAAAGGCGCGCACCTGCGCTACGGCTACAGTCATTGCGAGCCGGGACGCTGGATCGGCCCGGATCGGCAGACGACCGAAGAGGACCACCTGATCTGGATGAGTGCACGAGAACTTGCCAGATCTCTTGCGCGAGAACCACAGAAGCTGCAGTACGCGGACAAAACCTCGACCATCCGGTCGCATCTTGCGCCAGTAGAGGCTAAGACTTGACCTTACGTCAGTCTCGCGGATCGATTGACTGCGCACGTTCATGTCATCACACACTCCTGATATGAACATTTCTGACCCGATGCCGGCTACGTCCCGAAAAGCAATCGTTGGACCGATCTTCATCAGCATCGCGTTCGTGATGGAACTGACGCTGGTTCCGCTTCTTCTGCCCGCGATTCAAGCTCAGATCGGTCTGACGATCGGTCAGCTCGCCTGGGTCTTCAATTCGTATGGCATTGCCGTCGCGGTAGGCGTTCTGTTGGGCGGTTGGTTCGGCGATGCGCTGAACGTCAAGCGTGTGTTCAGTTTCGGCGTGCTGCTGTTCGCGCTCGGCTCGGTTCTGGTCGCGATGGCGGGAAGCTACGAGGCTATCGTACTCGGGCGCGCCGTTCAGGGATTCGGCGGCGGGGTCTTTTCACCATTGGTTCCCTTGCTTCTGACACGCGCTTCTCCACACCGGCCGGGAAAAGTGCTGATCGTCTGGGGCAGCGTCGCAGGCTATGCAGCCGCACTCGCGCCCCTGATGTACGCTCATTTTTTCGAAGGGATGAGTTGGCCGCTGGCCTTCATCGGCTTCGCGGTCCTGTCCATCGCGGCCCTGACGATCATCCCCGGAACAGAAGTCGAAGACGACGGGATGCACTTTTTGCAGCCGACCGCACGCGTCTTCAAATTCCTGAGGGCGCGCGATCTTTGGTTCATGTTCGGTTACGTCTTCTGCACCTACGGTGCGATCACCTATTACTTGTTCCGGATGCCGATATGGCTGACGGACCACGACTGGCAGGCCACGAGCATTGGCCTCATTCTGTCGCTGACGTGGCTGAGCTTCTCGGTACTCAGTACCATCCTGAGGAACAGGGTCGACGAGCCGCATGTCCGGACGATCATGCTTGCTGCCCCGTTGCTGATCGCGGCCGGCTTTCCGCTGGCTTATTTCTGTGAAGAGATGATCTGCCTGATCCTGTCTGCGGTTCTGGTCGGATCGGGGCTGGCCTGCAGCAATGCGCCGTCGACGCAGCTGATCCTGAAACTTGCGCCGAAGGGGATGGCGGCGATGTCGGCGAGCATAGACATCACCTGCGCCCGGCTGGGCGGCGTTGCAATGGTCGGTTTCTTTGCGCAATCGTCTTTCGGCAGCACGATCGTCGCGGCCCTTCTTATGAGTATCGCCGCTGCCATCTGCGCTGTGGTTGCCACAAAAAGCCTTCTGACCGGGCACGACGGAGACGCCGCGGCGTACAATGCAGCACTGTATGATCGATCATCCAGTGAAGTCAAAAACTTAACAAATTGTAAGCCACTACGCCGGTGACTAACTTGGGTTCATCGGACGGATCGCGTGTTTGTTCCGTTCGAGCGTAACCAGTATTTTCGTGTCATCCTCGTGTGGTGGGGGTGAGGGAGCAGCGTCAGAGTGTGGCGCTGCTTTCCTGTGCGCGGAAATGAATGGACGCCCAGTCGGTTCGCGGCGTAGTGGTCGGCGCTCTTGGGGTGCACGGTGCCCCAACCCTGGACCGCCGGGAGCGGGAAATCGTATGACCTGCTTCCCAGAAACTGGACCGTTTTGAGCTGGAATTTTCCAACTATGATCCCGAGCGCGGGAGAAGGAGAGTTCCATGAAAAAGAGCAAGTTCACGGAGGCGCAGATCGCATTTGTGCTGAAGCAGGTTGAAGATGGCACGAGGAACAAAACACCCAAGCGCCGGGTGAAAGCCAAACTGCGCGAGGATCGGGTAGAGGCGACGCTGAGCAACGAAACATAAAAATGGAGGAGCGGCGTAAGGACTACAAAG
>JBBKXP010000393.1:0-3238 GCA_037969545.1 Paracoccaceae bacterium
GTACAAAGGATGACGATCAAGGGTTGGGTGAAACCGAACCGACTGTTCGAATCCCTGTCTCTCCTCTGCTTGGTTTGAGCCAAGCAAATAGGAAGTATTTGGATCTGCAATATAGCAGATGGGCGTAGAGGAGATTTCGTATTCAATTGCTCTGACAATACCCGCCAAGGGCGTCATCGACCGCAACCATGTTCTGACCGGCGACTATGAACTAGAGGTGGGCACCGTCCGCGAACCCGCGACAGTGCACTTACGTCCGCTCTACGATCCCAACATCGGTCGGGTGAAGGGGGCTGATCCGGACCGCTTGCCCGATGCAGGCGCGGCGCGTTCAGCCGGTCGCAGTCGACACCGGGGCCGGAGATATCCCTACCTGACCTTCGCAGCCCGCTGCATTCGCGACAACGAGCCGGTGATGGGCCATCAAGTCGGCAAAGGACGTATCCGGCTCGGCCTCGCACACGATCATGTCCTCGGGCCGCAGTTCAGGTAGCCGCAGCGGCGGAAGCGACCCCTTGGCGTCGAACTTTGACAGATCCACCGCCATGATAGTGCTGCGTGAAATTTCCGTCATCGCCTTGGCGATGTCCACTTCGCATTGATCATATCCCAGAAATCCGAGTGTCGGATGCACACGCGATGCCGACAAAACGCAATATTCCATCGAAAGGCTGGCAATGACATCGAAGGCCGCCTTGTCGAATGCCGCGCCATCATGGTTGCGCAACTGCGTGCCTGCCATGAAAACCCTGTTGCCCTCGATCATCGCAAGCGTGCTCGCGATGAAGGCGGAATTGGTCACGATGCTCAGATTCTTCTTGCGTCGTAGGGCCTGTGCGACAAATCCCGACGTAGATCCGGTATCAATGGCCAGCGAACTGCCATTCGGGATCAGATCGACGATGCAATTGGCAATCGCCACCTTGGCGGCGCGGTTGGTGTTTATCCGCGACAGGAACGGCGGGTCCATCAAATCCTGCGTGCTGACCAGCGCACCATGCACCTTCTTCAGATCGCCGCGTTCCTCCATGGGCTTGACGATGCGCCGGATGGTCTGATCGGACACATCCAGCCTGTGCGCCATTTCAAGCACGGACACGGTCCCACGCAGGTTGACGATGTTCAGAATTTCCTGTTCGTGTTTCGACATGAACCCGCACCCGTTTGATTGAAGCGTTGGTATGGCATCGGCTCTTGCAACTCAAAGCTACGAAAGCGACAAGAAGGTAGCATTTCGTCACGTTCCCCGAAAGACCTCGGCGCATTCGGTCGCTGTCGCGTCGCCGGTCACGCATACTCAATTCAGCCCAAGCAGCGCCTTTCTCCGGTTGGCCCAGGTCCGGATGATCTGATCGGCGGTCAGGCCGATGAAGGCCACGCAAAGCCCCAGCGTCAGGCCGATTCCCGTTCCCTGCGGGTCTGAAATGGCTTTCAGGATCAGTTGCCCCAGGTCCGTCGTGCCGATGAAAGCACCGATGATGACCATGAACAGCGCAAAGATGACCGTCTGGTTCAAACCCAGCATGATATGCGCAAACGCGATGGGAAAGCCGATGAACTTCAAGCGCTGGATCCGCGTCGCACCCGACATCGCCCCCAGGTCCTGCAGAACGGCGGGGACGCTGCGCAAGCCCTCGACCGTATAGCGCGTGGCCGGGATCGTCGCATAGGCGACAGCGGCGATGATTACGGAGGTATCCGTGATGCCGAACAGAAGGATCACCGGGATCAGATAGATGAAGGACGGAAAGGTCTGGAAGAAATCACATGCAAGCAGCACTGCTCGGCTCGCGGTTGCATTCTGCGCACAAAGCGCCCCGACCGAAACGCCAAGAACCGACGCGAGGATGATCGCGAAAGAAGCCATGTAGGCCGTGATCAGCGCCCGATCCCAGTAGTCCGAGAACGCGATAAATAGCAGATAGAGGCAGCAGATTACCATCGACCGCACTCCGGCCAGAACATAGGCAACCCCTAGAACCAGAGCAAAGGTGGCCACCACCGGCATCGCCAGATAGGCATCCCGCATCGGCACCAGAACTTCGGAAATCAGGGTCTTGTTGAAACTGTTCAATGGCGCAAAGAAGACGTCCCAGATCCAGTCGACAGCGGTCTGCCAGAATGGCTCAGTCGTGATGCCCTTGTTGTGCGGTATGCGATGGAAATAGTTGAAGCCGTCCTGAAAGATGAGCGATCCGACATAGGCAAGCGTCACACCGGCCAGCAGGATCGCCAGCGTGATCAACGCGGTCGTGTGTCGCTGCACAAAGCCAGATTCCGCGAAATGGTCGGTCTGCCTGTCGGCCCAGGCCCTCGACATCCTGTCAAGGACCACTGCCAGCAGAACGATGCAGATGCCGATTTCGATTCCCGTTCCGATCTTGAGCGAATTGAGCGCGATCATCAGGTTCGACCCCAGCCCCTGCGCGCCCACGAATGACGCGATCACGGTCATCGCAAGGCATTGCATCACCACCTGATTGACGCCCAGCAACACATCACGTTTTGCCGCCGGAACAAGCACTCTGAACATCAGCTGCGCATCCGTGCAGCCGGTCATCTTGCCCGCCTCGACCACCTCGACCGGAACGTTCTTGAGGCCGAGCAACGTCAGACGCACCATCGGCGGCACGGCAAACACCACCGTCGCGACCGCCGCCGCATGATCGCCCACGCCAAACAGCACGATGACCGGAACAAGGTAGGAATAGTGCGGCATGGATTGCGCAACGTTCAGCAGTGGATCGATCACCGCCTCGACGGCCCTGCTCCGGTAGCTCCAGATCCCCAGCGCAAGACCGAAAAGCGCCGCCACAGGCGCGGTTACAAGGACGAAGGACAACGTCTGCAACGAAGGCTCCCACTGTCCGAAAATCGCGATATAAACGGCGGTCAGCCCTGCAAACAGGGCCAGACCCCGGCCCTGCAACCTGTAACCCAGCAAGACGGCCCATCCCGCGACCACTGTCCATGGCATCGCAGGCCAAGCCGCCCAGGCGTTCTGCTTGACAAAATCCCAACTGGTGAAGGCCACGATCGTCTTGACCCCGCCCAGAAAGAACTCCCGCACCAAGGTGATGACAAACAGGAACCCTGCCGAGATTGCCCGAGTGACCTCTCGGAACAGCGGCTTTTGTTCGATTTCATCGATCACCGGATCATAGACGTCGATCGGCATCCAGTCGAACATCAGGTGCCTGACAAAATCGTTGATCGCCTGCGGCAGCCACGCAAGTAG
>JBBKXP010000394.1:0-10489 GCA_037969545.1 Paracoccaceae bacterium
CTGCGGATGGACAGCGCCGCCGACATTGCCGCGGCGCAAAAAATGCGCAACGCGATGGATATTCCCGGCGGCCAGCTGATTGCCAATCCGATCCCCAGGGCCGATGAAATCGCCGCCGAAACCCTCGCCCCGCTGATTGATCGGGCGCTTGCCGAGGCCGAAATAAAGAACATCGCGACAAAGGCCGTCACCCCGTTCTTGCTGCAGCGGATATTCGAACTAACCGACGGGCGCAGCCTGACCGCCAACATCGCGTTGGTCCTCAACAATGCCCGGCTGGCTGCCGCGATTGCGGTTGAACTGGCCCGCTAGGTCGGCCATTGCCGGGGCGCTGGCGAACCCCTAGATAGATGCGAACTTATTGCGGATACAGACTTGTCAAAATCTCCCCTTGCCGATCAACCAAAACGGCGCTCTGGTCTGATCAGCGCGTTGCGCAACAATTTTCTTGCCGGTCTCGTAGTGATCGCGCCCATCGGCCTGACCCTGTGGCTGATCCTGACCGTGATCGGCTGGATCGACGGGTTCGTCTGGCCGTTCGTGCCGCAAGCCTACCACCCCGAGGAATTGATCAACCGCTGGTTCGGCGACCCTGCCAGCGGCGAGCGGATCGCGATTAACGTCCGTGGCATCGGGGTGATCCTGTTCTTTGCGTTTACCATTGCAGTCGGTTGGGTAGCCAAGGGGCTGATCGGCCGGTCATTCTTGCGCTGGGGCGAAAGTCTGGTTGACCGGATGCCGGTTGTGCGGTCAATCTATAACGGCGTCAAACAGATCGCCGAAACCGTCTTTGCGCAGTCCGAAACCAGTTTCGACAAGGCCTGTCTGATTGAATATCCGCGCAAAGGAACCTGGGGGATCGGATTTATCTCGACCACCGCCAAGGGCGAAATCAGCCGCAAGATTCCGCGTGATGACGAGATGGTGACAATCTTTATCCCGACGACGCCCAACCCGACATCGGGTTTCCTGCTGTTTGCCCCCCGCGCAGAAATCATCGAACTGGATATGTCGGTCGAGGATGCCGCAAAACTGGTCATCTCTGCGGGACTGGTCTATCCGACCGACCGGGGCGAGGTTGTGGCGCAGTTGGCTGTCGCGGGCAAGGCGGACTGAGCGGATGTTCTGGCCTGCCCTGACCGGTTTTGTCACCGGGTTTTCGCTGATCCTCGCCATCGGGGCGCAGAATGCCTTTGTGCTGCGGCAGGGACTGCTGGGGGCCCACGTGTTCTGGCTTTGCCTTTTGTGTGCCCTGTCTGACGCGGCGTTGATCGCGGCCGGGGTGATTGGGTTCGGGACGGTCGTCGCAAATTTTCCCGCGTTGCCCCGATTCATGGCCTTGGGCGGTGCCGGGTTTCTGGGCGTTTACGGGGCAATGCGCCTGCTGGCGGCTTGGCGGGGCGACTATGCGATGACATTGTCCGGAAAATCGGCCGGTCTTTGGGTGACGCTTGCGACCGGTGCCGCCTTTACTTGGCTGAATCCGCATGTCTATCTGGACACCCTCGGACTCGTCGGGGCGGTGTCGACGCAATACCACGGCATCAACCCCAAGAGTGCGTTCGGTGCCGGCGCAATTCTCGCTTCGTTCGTGTTCTTCTTCGGCCTTGGCTACGGTGCAAGGCTGCTGGCGCCGGTGATGCAATCGGCGCGGGCCTGGCGGGTGTTGGACGTCGGCATCGGACTGGTCATGTGGGGGTTAGCGGCCAAACTCCTGATCTGACACTGCTCGCTTTTTCATCTTGGACAATTACTGGCCGCACCGATTCCCGAAGCTGATCCGGTGATGACGGCGGTCTCCGTGAAGTAACTGAGCGACTCGACTCACACGTGACGACTGCAATGAGAATGAGATCAGCCCAAGTGCCAAAAAAAACGCCCGCACAAGGCGGGCGTTAAGTTATTGAGGCAGGTTTCATACAGGCAAGAAACCTATCGAGCAGTGACACTGTTATAGGCCTTCCGTTGCCGAGGTCCAAGCTAAAAGTTTGAAAAGGCACAAAAGCCCCTCTAGGCTGCCGATCAGCACCGACAGGACAATGAGGGAATATCGCCAAAATGAAACCAGAACTTTTTCGCCGACTGCGCCGCTTTGGCACTGCGGCCGCCTTTGTCCTTGGCGCCAGCGGCGCGATTGCCGAACCCGTGCATGGCATAGCTATGTATGGCGACCCTGCCCTGCCACCAGACTTTGTGGCCCTGCCCTATGCAAACCCCGATGCGCCCTTTGGCGGTCGGATCGTTTCGGCCGAGGTCGGCAGCTTTGACAGCCTCAATCCCTACGCCCTGAAAGGCTCGTCGCCCTGGCAACTGCCCTATCTGATCGGTGAGACGCTTATGGGCCGTTCGCTGGATGAACCGTTCACGCTTTACGGCCTGTTGGCCGAATCAATCGAGACCGGACCGAATCGCGAATGGGTCGAATTTATCCTGCGCCCCGAGGCGAAATTTTCCGACGGCAGCCCGGTGACGGTCGAAGACGTGATGTGGACCTATGAGACCCTCGGCACTGTCGGCCACCCCCGCTATCACGGCTTTTGGGAAAAGGTCGCCAATATGGAAAAGGTCGGCGACCGTGGAATCCGCTTTACCTTCAACACCGAAGACCGCGAATTGGCCCTGTTGGCGGGCATGCGGCCGGTCTTGCAAAAGGCCCAGTGGGACAGCGTCGATTTCGCCGAAAGCGGGCTGAGCGTGGTGCCCATCACCTCTGCCCCATATGTAATCGACGATTTCGAGGCGGGCCGCTTTGTTTCGTTGAAACGCAACCCGGACTATTGGGGCAACGACGTTCCGTTCCGGCGCGGAACCAACGTGCTGGACGAGGTCCGCATCGAATATTTTGGCGACGAAACTGCCGCTTTCGAGGCCTTCAAGACCGGCGAGGTGAACACCAACCGTGAATTCAACGTTGCCCGTTGGGATGGGCAGTACGATTTCCCCGCTGTACAATCCGGTGATGTAGTCAAATCTGTCCTGCCGCATGAACGGCCTTCAGGCATGACCGGTTTCGTGATGAACACCCGCAAACCGCAGTTCGCCGACTGGCGGGTGCGCGACGCGATGATCCAGGCCTTCAACTTTGAATTCATCAACGATGCGATGACCGGCGGCGCGCAACCGCGCATCACGTCCTACTGGTCCAACTCGCCGCTTTCGATGACCCATAATGCGGCATCGGGCAAAGTGCTGGAGTTCCTCGAACCTTTCGTCGCTGACCTGACCCCCGGCACGCTCGACGGGTATAACCTGCCCGAGGGCGACGGCACCGAACGCAATCGTGCCGGCATCACCGCCGCGATGGCCGAAATGGCCGAGGCCGGTTGGACCGTGCAGAACGGCATCATGGCCAATGCCGATGGCGCACCGTTCACCTTTGAAGTTCTGCTGGAAAACGGCGGAACAGAAAATCAGGCGATCATCGACATGTATGTCCAGTCGCTTGAACGGCTGGGGATCGAGGTTGCTGTCACCAACGTTGACAGCGCCCAGTTCAAGGAACGTACCGACACCTATGATTTCGACATGACCTATTATCGGCGTGGCGTCTCGCTGTCGCCCGGCAACGAGCAATATGCATATTACGGTTCGGAAAAGGTCGACGAACCGGGCGGGCGCAACCTGATGGGGATCAAGTCGGCGGCCGTCGACGACCTGATCGGACGGCTGCTGACCTCGGACAGCCAGGACGATTTCGTCGCCGCCGTGCAGGCGCTTGACCGGGTACTGACGACCGGGCGCTATGTGATCCCGATCTATCAATGGAATATCAGCCGGATCGCCCATTCGAAGAACCTGCACTACCCGGACAGGCTGCCGATCTTTGGTGATTGGCCGGGCTGGCAGCCGGACGTCTGGTGGTGGCGGGAAAACTGACCGCCGCCCCCTGTCTTAGGTCGTAACACAAACCCAGACAAAACCCCCAAAACGACTGCGACCTTCGTCGGATGCGCGACAACGGACACGGGTTTACGATGATGGCGGGCAGCTGCAGCAGCCGGATCCCTGAAATCCTTCGTTGCGTGGGGCTGACCATGAGCGGTGCATCGTTTCAGGCATCGAGAAACTGGGGAAACGACAATGACACATTCGATCATGATCCCGACCCGTCGGGGTGCCTTGGCCATCCTGACCATGTCGGGCGGAGCACTCGCCTTGCCCACCGCGACGCGGACGCCGGTATGACGCGCACCTATTGCGTGGCTGCCGAAGAGGTCGACTGGGACTATGCCCCGTCGGGCACGGAACAGATGATGGGCCACGATTTCAACTACGACCAGAATGTCTTTGTCGCCCCCGGCGACAACCGGATCGGCAGTATCTACCACAAGTCGCGCTTTGTCGGCTATCTTGACGCCGACTTTACCATGCCCGACAGCGGCGCGGACCCGTCCAACGGCATTTTCGGGCCGGTGCTGCGCGCCGAAGTCGGCGATACGATCGAGGTGTTCTTTCGCAACAACACGACGAAGCCCGCCCCGATCCATCCGCACGGCGTGTTCTACGACAAGGATTCCGAAGGGTCGATGACGAATGACGGCACGACGGGTGCCGACCGGGCTGATGACGCGGTGCCGCTGGGCGGGAGCCATACCTATGTCCGGAAGGTGCCCGAGCGTGCCGGACCTGGCCCCGCCGACCCGAGTTCGATCATCTGGCTGTATCACAGCCACGTCGACGAGGTGCGGGAAACCAATACCGGCCTGTTCGGGCCCATCGTCATCACCGCCCGCGGCATGGCCAATCCCGACGGCAGTCCGACCGATGTCGATGTCGAGGCGTTTTCGATGTTTACCGTGATGGACGAAAACCAGTGCCTGTTCCTCGACGACATGGTCTCGGCACTGGCACTCAGTCCGTATGAGGATCACGAGGGGTTCGAGGAATCCAATCTGATGCATGCGGTGAACGGCTTTGTGTACGGCAACATGCCGATGCCGCAGATGAAGGTAGGCGAGCGGGTGCGTTGGTATATCATGTCGCTGGGAACCGAGGTCGATCTGCATTCGCCACGTTGGCACGGCAACACCGTGCTGGTGGGCGGACATCGCAAGGACATGGTCGAACTGCTGCCGGCGTCGACACTGGTGGCAATCATGGTCCCCGACAATCCGGGCATCTGGATGTATCATTGTCACGTCAACGACCATATCGCCGCCGGGATGACCGGTGTTATCAGGTCAACGACTGACAACCGTTCATGCGCGTGTCGGCGGGCACCCCTTATCCGGGGTAATTCGAAGGCTGCACCGGAACCTTTTCCACCGCCGGACATTGATCTACACAAGGGGCCCGCGAACAACGGGCCCCGCAGCGTTTTCAACGACAGGAGAATAACATGGAATATCGCCGCTTGGGCAAATCCGGCCTTCAGATCAGCGAGTTTTCATTCGGGTCATGGGTGACTTTTGGCAAACAGGTCGACCAGTCCGACGCGAAGAATATGATGACCACGGCCTACGACGCCGGCATCAACTTTTTCGACAACGCCGAAGCTTACGAGGCCGGCAACTCCGAAACGCTGATGGGTCAGGCCTTGCACGATCTGGGCTGGGGGCGCGACAGCTATATCGTGTCGTCCAAGGTGTTCTGGGGTGGTGAAAAGCCGACCCAGCGCGGCCTGAGCCGCAAACATGTCACCGATGCCTGCCATGCCGCCCTGCGCCGGTTGAAGGTCGACTACCTTGATCTGTATTTCTGCCATCGCCCCGATGTCGACACGCCCATCGTCGAAACCGCGCAGGCGATGCACGACCTGATCGCCCAGGGCAAGGTTCTGTACTGGGGCACTTCTGAATGGTCGGCCCAGCAGATCACCGAGGCCCATGCCGCCGCCCGCGAATGGGGGCTGACGCCACCGACCATGGAACAGCCGCAATACAACCTGTTTGAACGCCAGAAGGTCGAAGGCGACTATGCCCCGCTTTACGACACGTTTGGCCTTGGCACGACCATCTGGTCGCCGCTGGCTTCGGGCATCCTGACCGGCAAATACAATGACGGCATCCCCGATGACAGCCGCGTCAACCTGCCCGGCTATGAATGGCTGCGCGACATGGTGCAATCCGAAGAAGGCAAGACCCGACTGAAAAAGGTTGGAAAACTGGCCGACCTGGCCAAAAAGATCGACCTGCCGATCCATCACATGGCGCTGCTCTGGTGCCTGTCGAATCCGCGTGTTTCGACGGTGATCCTTGGCGCGTCGCACCTGAGCCAGCTCAAGGACAACCTTTCGGCTCTTGATGCCAGGGACAAGCTTGACGCCGGTGCCCTGAGCAAGATCGACAAGATCATGGATAACACCCCCAAGGCGCCGCAAAAGTTCTAGTCATGAAACTGTGACAGTACGGCCATAGATTGATGCCGTTGGTCTGGGCCAGCGATCGATGACCCGATACTTGACACGGCGTGCCTGCGTCGCCAGTCCTTGCCGACCATTTCGCACCTGATCGGGGCCCGTTCGTGTCGCAAAAACTTTTGGCCGAATTCATCGGCACCGCCCTCTTGTTGATTGGCGTCGTCGGCTCCGGGATCATGGGGGCGGCACTGGCCGATGGCAATGTCGCCATCACGCTTCTTGCCAATGCCATCGCCACCGGCTGCATCCTCTACGTCATCATCGCCACGCTTGGCCCGGTGTCCGGGGCGCATTTCAACCCCGCCGTGACGCTGGCGTTCTGCATCAAGGGCGATCATCCGTGGATCGGCCTGGCCCCCTATGTCGCCGCGCAGATCACCGGCGGCATAGGGGGCGTCTGGCTGACCCATCTGATGTTCGACCTGCCGATCCTGCAGACCAGCAGCACCGCGCGGCATGGGATTCACCTCTGGTCGTCCGAGGTCATTGCCACATTCGGTCTGCTGTTCGTCATCTTCGGCGGCATCCGGCACCGACCCGATACCGTACCGGCACTTGTTGGCCTCTACATCACCGGCGCTTATTGGTTTACCTCATCGACCAGTTTTGCCAATCCGGCAGTCACAATCGCACGGGCGCTGTCCGACACTTTCGCCGGCATAGCCCCCGCTGATGCGCCGATGTTCATCGTGATGCAACTGATAGGGGTTGGCGTCAGCATGCTGGTTCTGCCGCGCCTTTTTCGCTAGGCCTGCGATGTGACCCTTGGTCGCCGCGTAGTTCGGCGACAACTGACCGTCATCGATCCTGCACACAGCCTGCAGCCGCGCCCCAATGTCCAGCTTTTGGGCATGGTCCATGCCGGAAGCCCGCGCCGATCAACATGGCAGCGCGCCTTTTGCCCCGATTGTTCGAACCTTGACGGAACCCCCGCACACCGGCGGTGTTGATCAACAGACCAAGGAGAAAGACGCGATGCAATGGACCGACGTAAACCGCAACTGGGCCGCTCATATTCCACGGATCATGACCCAATGGCCCGACCTTGACGAAGACAATCTCGCCGCCGCTGACGGCAGCCGCGACGCGTTTGAACAGGTGCTGGCCGAACGCCACGGTCAGACCCGCACCGAAGCCCAGCTCGCGATTGCAGAATGGTTGCAGGGGATGGAACCGGCCGACGCGGTGATGGACGAAACCCGCGACAACGAACGCATCAGCGCGTCGGCGGCCGACATTCCAGCCGGTGAGGTTGCGATGGACGACGACGCAGCGTTTGGTGACGACAACGTACCGGATACGCCGATCGGCAAAGTCGAGGGCTGACTTGCGTCGCCGGTGCGGCGGGGCTAGCCAGACGGGATGACTGGCCCGTGCCCCGATCCCTTCAACATGGCCGCGCATGTCTTGGCGCGGGCCGATGCCCAACCTGAAAAGATCGCGCTGTCGGTTGTCGGTGGCCCGACAGATGACTGGACCTTCGCTCAGTTGCAGAATGCCATCCGCGGCACCGCGACCGGGCTTTTGGCGCGGGGTCTGGTCCCCGGCGACCGAGTACTCTTTCGTCTGGGCAATACACCCGATTTCCCCATCGCCTACCTTGCCTGCATCGCGGTCGGGCTGATCCCCGTCCCGACCTCGGCGCAACTGACGGTGCCCGAAATCACCCGGATCGCCGCTGAAATCGCGCCCGCCTTGGTGATCGCGGCAAAGGCGGTCGCCCTGCCCGAATTTGCCGCGCCAGTGCTCGATGCTGCCGATCTGGCCGCACTGCATCGCCTGCCCCCGGCGCCCTATATCATGGGCGATCCGAACCGTCCGGCCTATGTCATCTATACCTCTGGCACATCGGGCCGGCCCCGCGCCGTTGTCCATGCTCACCGGGCCATCTGGGCACGGCGGCTGATGTGGCAGGGGTGGACCGGGCTGACACGCCAAGACCGCCTGCTTCATGCGGGGGCCTTCAACTGGACCTACACGCTTGGCACGGGACTGATGGACCCTTGGGCCTTTGGGGCGACCGCGTTGATCCCGGCACCGGGGATGCAGCCCATCGACCTGCCCCGACTGCTCGCCGAACATTGTGCGACGATCTTTGCGGCTGCACCCGGCGTTTTCCGGCAGATGCTGCGGGCCCCGCTACCGGCGATGCCTGCCCTGCGCCATGCCCTGTCAGCCGGAGAAAAATTGCCCGACGACACCCGCACGGCGTGGCAAGACGCCACCGGAACGGCAATCCACGAGGCCTATGGCATGTCCGAATGTTCGACCTTCATTTCCGGCAGCCCCGCCAACCCTGCTCCGCCCGGCACCCTTGGCACCCCGCAACCGGGACGGCGCGTATCGATCTTGGCCGATGGCACGATCGCGGTGCATCGCACAGATCCCGGACTGATGCTGGGGTACCTTGACCAGCCCGACGAAACCGCGGCGCGTTATGATGGCGACTGGTTCCTGACCGGTGATCTGGGGCTGCAGGCACCGGACGGCGCGATAACCTATCTGGGGCGGCGCGACGACATGATGAACGCGGGCGGTTACCGGGTCTCGCCGATCGAGGTTGAAACCGCGTTGGCCAGCCACCCCGGGATGCAGGAGGTCGCCGTTTGCGAGGTCACCGTGAAACCCGGCACCACCGTCATCGCGGCCTTTTATGTCAGCCCCGATGTGATAGACGACAGCCTGTTATCGGCCCATGTGGTCAAAGGACTGGCACGCTACAAACATCCGCGCATCTATCTGCGCGTTCCGGCCCTGCCACGCGGGGCCAACAACAAATTGCTGCGCCGCAAGCTGCGGCAAGACTGGGAGGCCGCCAATGGTCAAACTTGATATCCTGTCCGACCCGATCTGCCCCTGGTGCTATATCGGCAAGGCCAACCTTGACCGCGCACTTGAAAAGACAGGCGATCATCCATTTGCAATCGAATGGCACCCGTTCCAGTTGAACCCCGACATGCCGGCAGGTGGCATGGGACGGCGGGAATATCTCGAAGCCAAGTTTGGCGGCAAGGAGGGCGCTGTGCGCGCCTATGCGCCCGTTGTGGCACATGCCGAAACGGCAGGACTCAAGATTGATTTCGAGGCGATGCAGCGCACCCCGAACACGCTTGACGCGCACCGTCTGATTCACTGGGCCGGGATTGAGGAACGCCAAACGCTGGTGGTCGATCGCCTGTTCAAAGCCTATTTCGTCGAAGGCCGCGACATCGGCGACGCCGAAGTGCTGGCCGACATCGCTGACGGCGCAGGCATGGACGCTGGCGTGGTGACGCGCCTGCTAAACAGCGACGCCGACGCCGAGGACATCCGCAAACGCGACGCGCACAGCCGCCAGATGGGGGTCAATTCGGTGCCGACCTTCATCATCGCAAGCCAGCACGCCGTGCCGGGGGCACAGCCGCCCGAGGTCTGGGAAAAGGTGATCGCTGACATTCAGACGCAAATCGCAGGCGAGGCTTGAACCGTCCGACCAAACGCCTTGGCCAGACCGAATTCATCGTTCTGATGGCGATGTTGGCTGCGACAACCGCGTTTTCTATCGACGCGATGTTGCCCGCCCTGCCCCAGATCGCCGCAGAGCTGACGCCTGCCAATCCCAACGCGGCGCAACTGATCATCACCAGTTTCGTCATGGGCATGGGGTTGGGCACGCTGTTCACCGGACCACTGTCGGATGCGTTCGGGCGCAAGGCCGTGATGATCGGCGGCGCTGTCCTGTATATCGCCGCGGCCCTCGCCGCATGGATCGCACCGACACTCGGGGGCGTGTTGGCGGCGCGGTTGGTCATGGGCCTTGGCGCATCGGGTCCGCGGGTCGCGGCGCTGGCGCTGATCCGCGACATCTATGCGGGCCGCGAGATGGCGCGGATCATGTCCTTTGTGATGATCGTCTTTTCGCTGGTGCCCGCACTCGCCCCCTCGCTGGGTGCACTGATTATGGCGCAGACCGGCTGGCGCGGCATTTTCCCGGCCTTTATCCTCTTTTCGCTCATATCGATTGCTTGGCTCTGGCGACGTCAACCCGAAACGCTCGCCCCGCAAAACCGCCGCCCCCTGTCGGCAAAAGCCCTGGGTGCGGCGACGGTCGAGATGTTCCGCCATCCCACCGCGCGTCTGTCGATTTTGGTG
>JBBKXP010000395.1:0-10007 GCA_037969545.1 Paracoccaceae bacterium
GGTCGTCCATCCCGGTGGCAACGACACCGCCATAAAAGGTCTTGATCCGCTCGGCCGTGGCGGATGGAACCGACAGGCCCATCGAGATGTCCGAGGTAATGTGATCGCCGCCCATCCGCACCGAGTCTGCGTAGATCATGTGCTTCTTGATAAAGATCGACAGGCTGGTCGCGCCGCCGCCCATGTCGATGCAGGCCGCGCCCAGTTCCTGCTCGTCTTCGACCAGCGAAGCGATGCCCGACATATAGGCCGAGGATGCAAGACCGGCCAATTCCAGATCGCAGCGTTTGATGCAGTACAGCAGATTCTGGATCGCTGCCGCGTCGACCGTCAACAGATGCATGTCGGTGGTCAGGCGGTTGCCGATCTGGCCACGCGGGTCGGCCATGCCGGTGCGGTGATCAAGGGTAAAATTGACCGGCTGGGCATGCAGCACCTCGCGCCCGCTGCCAAAATCGGGGACATCGCAAGCCGCCATGACGCGGCCGATATCAGCGCCGGTGACGACGTTGCCCTGCACGTCGATCGCGCCATCCAGCCCATAGCTGCGCGGTTCGGCGCCGGCAATGCAGGCAATCACATGGTCGACCCTGACGGCGGCCATCTTTTGCGCCGACTGCACGACGGTCCGGATGGCCCTTTCGGTCTCTTGCATCGCGTCAATCTCACCAAAACGGACACCGCGCGATTTCGTCGTTGCGGCACCGATAACCCGGACCATGCTTTGCCCGGCCATCGCACCGACGCTGTCGGGCTCACGAAACTTGTCGGGGCCGTCAAATCGCAGCACAAGACAGGCGATCTTTGAGGTGCCGACATCAAGAATGGCGATCACGCCCCGTTGCTTGGCCGCCTGGCGCATGTTCCGCATCGCCCGTTGAGTCTGGTAAAGATCTTTCATCTGAATTGGCCCTTAGTTCCCTGAAACACTTGCATTCAATCGGCGCATTTCGGCGACCGCCTGTTCGTTCAGCCGGATTGTCGGCCGGCTGGCATGACGCACGTCGATGACCGAAATGTCGCGCGCCAGCATGTCCTGCGCCTGCGCCATCGCGATCACCCGTTCAAAGGCCGGGACCGCGTCGGTTGTCGGCAACAGGATCCTCTGGTCGCGATCCAGCACAACATCCCAGCGGCGCTCGCCGATCCGCATCAGCGCCCGGATGCGGGGCGCGATCGGTCCGGCGGCGGCAAACAGGGCCAGCGCCTCGTCAATGGCATCGCCCGCACCATCGCCCGCAATCAGCGGCAGTTCGGCGCGATCCGCCCGCGCCTCGACTGTGGCAACGAACGTGCCCGAGACGTCGATCAGCTTGAGCCCTTCGGCATCGCGCCAGACCGCGGCAGGAATGCGCGGGGTCACCGCAACTTCGAGGATGCCACCGGGAACGACCCGCAATGTCGCCCCTTGGACGGTGTTGATCGCCTGCACCGTGTCGCGCAACGTCTCGAGATCCAGTTCGAAGGACGACACCGGAAAGGTGATGGTCAGAACCCGGGTGATGTCGGTGACGATGGCGTCATCGGCCCCCGTCACGACCAGTCCTGTGACCATGAATTCGGGTCGGTGTTCGATCGATGCCTTGATGTCGGCATACTTGGTTGCCAGCATCACCCGGTTTTCGTCGTTGGAAAACCAGACCCCGGCGATCACCGCGATAAGGACCAGCGGCAGGCCGATTCGGACTGACTGGCGGAACAGCGGGGTCAGCATCAGACGCTGATAGCGATAGCTCCACCGGGTCGGGGCCGGATCGCGGCGGATTTGGGAATGGCGTCGGGGGTTCAGCGATCGCATGACGCGTCCTCGATCAGCCAGCGGCAGAGGTCGGGAAAACTGATTCCGGCATGGGCCGCCTGTTCGGGGGCCAGCGAGGTCGGGGTCATGCCGGGCTGGGTGTTGGTTTCCAGCAGGATCAGGCCGTCGAGTCCCCGGGTCTCGTCCCAGCGGAAATCGGTGCGCGACAGGCCACGGCAGCCAAGCGCCGCGTGGGCGTGCAGGGCGAAATCCATGCAGGCGTCATATATCGGTTGCGGCATGACGGCGGGCATCACATGCCGCGATCCGCCGGGCGTATATTTGGCGTGGTAGTCATACCAGCCTTCGGTGATGATGTCGGTCACCCCCAGCGCCCGGTCGCCCAACACTGCCGCTGACAATTCGCGCCCCGGCACATAGGTTTCCACCATCAAGTACTGCGGCATTTCGCGGGCCAGTCGTGGCGGCCCGTTCGGATTTTCGCCGACGATATAGACGCCGACGGATGAGCCTTCGTTAAACGGTTTGACCACATAGGGAGGCGGCAGGACATGCGCTGCCTCGACCTCGGTGGCGGTTGCGATCACGGAATGGGCGATGGGCAGTCCGGCGACGCGGTAGGCCGCTTTGGTGCGCTGTTTGTCCATCGCGAGCGCCGAAGCCAGCACCCCCGAATGGGTGTAGGGTATGCGCAACCATTCCAGAATGCCCTGCACACAGCCATCTTCGCCCCAGCGGCCATGCAGGGCGTTGAACACGATCTCGGGTTTGATTTCGGTCAGGCGCAAAGGCAGATCGGGGCCCGCATCGACCTCGATCACCTCGTATCCTGATACCCGCAATGCGGCTGCGCATTCGGCCCCGGAGCTGAGCGAAACATCGCGTTCAGCAGATGGACCACCCATCAACACAACCACTTTGGGGTTTGTCCTGCTCGACATACCCACCGCCTCTGACGCGGACCTTGCTGGTCCGTCTTTCGTTTCGCGACCCTTGCCCCGGGTCCGGCCCTTTTTAGCGGGCCGACTTGTTATCCTGTGCGGTTCGGTTCACCGACCCGCATGATTTCCCACTCTAACGTGATCCCGCTGGAATCGTAAACCTTTATTCGCACGTCCTCGCCCAGCCGTTCAAGATCGTCCGCCGTCGCAGCCCCGGCGTTGGTCAGAAAGTTCGGGTGCCTGGAATTCATCACCGCGCCACCCCGGGTGGCGCCGCGCATCCCGGCATCGTCAATCACTTTCCATGCCTTCAACGCGTGGGTGTCGTCGGCCTTGCCGGTGCTAGAAAATCCGGCCGGGTTGCGAAACGTGCTGCCGGCCGTGCGGTCTTTGGTGGGCTGGGTTTCGTCGCGTCTGGCCAGTTGGGCGGTCATTCGTTCGGCCAGTTCGACGCAGTCGCCTTTCGGGCCGACGAATGTCGCGCTGACGATCACGGCCCCGTCAGGTAACGTTGATTGCCGATAGGCCAGATGCAGGTCTCGGGCGGTCAGGCTGTGAACCGTCCCGTCACGCAGCACCACCGTCACCGCGTCCAGCACATCGGCGACATATGACCCATAGCACCCCGCATTCATCCGCACCGCGCCGCCGATGGTGCCGGGAATGGTGCGCAGGAACGTGAGGTCAAGCCCCGATTCCGCCGCTTTGCGGGCGACATGGGCGTCAAGCGCGGCGGCACCGGCAGTGGCTTTTTGGCCGACGATGTCGATTTGGTTGAAGCCTCGCCCCAGCCGGATCACGACCCCCCGGATCCCGCCATCACGCACGATCAGGTTGGACCCGACCCCCATGGGGAAAACGGGGACGCTTGGGTCAAGTGCGGCCATGAAAGCCGCCAGATCGTCGGTATCGGCAGGCTGGAACAGCACATCCGCCGGACCGCCGACCCGCATCCAGGTCAGATCGGCCAAGGGACGGTTTTCGGTCAGGGTGCCGCGGGTAGGGGGGAGAGTGAGTGTCATAGGTGCGGGATAGCTGGGAACGCCAAGGCTGACAAGAAAACGAAATCCGCGCGGAATTCGGGGCGGATAATGAGGATTATCCGGTTGTGAGGCTATAAGGGCCGTGCGGTCGCGAATAGCTAGCCAGCGCAATCTATGGGGCTTTATGCTTTGGCTTCTTCTTCAGGAATCCAGCGATCTTATTGAAGACAAATTCAGTTAGTGCAAATCCCGAGGCGACGGTGCCGGGCATCCCACTATCGGTCAATAACTTGGTCGATGCAGCAATCGCGATGATGTCGGCGCTCGGGTGCGCCTTTTGCGTCGCATCCGCCAATTCTTCGGCAGCTTCGACAATGGCTGGGAGTTTCGACTCAACGGCGACCAGCTCGGTGCCGATCGCTTCGTCCGTCGTGCCACCTGCTATGACTTCAAGTTCTGAAACAAGTTCGCGTAACCGCGAAAGTAATTCCCTCCGCTGGTCATGGCTGGCCTGTTCGGGTTCAGGAACATGGTTCCTTGCGCAAACAGCGCTCCACTCGGCTTCAATGATCAGGCGCAGTCCTTCGATTTGCAACCGGATGGCCCCGAGTTTGACCCCGTATCGGCCGGGGGTTTCGCCGAAATAAGCGGTGTCGCTGAAGTCCTCCTCAATCCCCGCAATCACCTCCGCGATCCGTTCCGGTCCCGCCTCCCAGTCGGCGTTGTTGATAAGGGCGATGTCGCGCAACAAACCAATCGGCATCCGCTCGCCACGGATCATGCCGTCATACCAGCGGGCCCAGAACCTGTAAGGTGAGCCGGGCTGTGACCATCGCGTGCGAACATCCAAACAGTCCCGCGTAAACCAGTCAGGCGGGTCGTGCCATAACGGCGCGACGGCGAGGTTCTGATTTGTTTCGAGCATCTGCCGGTCAGCCTGAAGCGCGATCCATATCGCTTGTTCGCTGTTGCGAGTGGTCGCTGCAGCGGCGGCAGCGATGACGGATGCGAAAGGTTCTTCAGTCGCTGCTGCCCAAGCTGCGGAGAAAGCCGCGTCAGCGGCGTCGTTGGCTTTGGCGTCAGCCGCCGTTACTGCCGCCTCGAATGCAAACAAGTGGGCGGCCGTGGCAGCGAATTTGGCATCGGCAAACTCGGGATCACGCGCAACTCCAGCCGTGATAAGTGATCGCAATACTGGCAAATTCGTCAAATTGCGCGTTCGCGCCCGGTCTTGTTCGATGACAAAAAACCATATCACAGCGATGCGAAGTGCTGCTCTTTCGGAAATGATTTGTTGGACATTTTTGGGACACTGACTCAGCCAATCCCTCAAGCTTTCTCTGTCCGTTATATTTCCTGCCCGCATGTTCGCCAGATTCATCACAACTGGCTGAATATCAAGCCTGATTTGCCTTAGGCCCGCCCATTTCCCCTCACCATCCCTAGCAGCGGCCCGATCAATCCGCCGGTGCCGGTGCCGCGGAACAGGATTTAGATGAGGAAATCCATAGCAGGCTTATGTCCACCGCCCTGCCCGGTTTAGCGAATCCGGCGCTGTCTGATCCAGCGGCCCAGATAGATTACCGGCCAGCGCAGTATGCTCGCTCCGGCCGCCAACACCAGCAACCCGATCAGCGGCCCGTTTACCCAGGTGATCCAGCCGACAATCGGGACGCCAATCGCAATCAGCCAATAGGCCAGACGCCAGTGGTGATCGCGCGACGGGAAAATCGCGGCGACGTTTGCGACGATGAACCACAGACAGGCGGCACCCAGCGAGAGAGTCATTTCGGCAACTCCGGTCGTTCACCCTTCAACCGGGCGTAGAAGTATTTCAACGGATTGCGGAACATTGACAGAAAGGCGAACAGGGCCAGCACACCAATCCACCAACCATGCGCGAAACTCAACCACAGGATGAGTACCGGTGCCAAGATCAAAAGCGTGATTCCGGGCAGATATTGTCGCCGCATCGGCAGCAGCGCGGTGATTGTCGCGGCGATCACCCAAAGGGCGGCGATGATCACGGCCCAGCTCAAACTGTTCTGGCCTGTCTGGCTTTGGTCAGACCGATATTGCCCGCAATCAGGGACACCACCATGCCGGGGGCGACCACAAACATCAGGATCAGATATTGACCCATCCCGGCATATTCGCCCTCGGCCATACTGGCGCTGGCAAACAGATAGACTGCGAACACAACGATTGACGCCCAGAACGCAAAAATTGCCGCCCGGATCACATAGCGGCCCAGCAAATAGCTGAGGGCCGCCGTACCCAGGGGCATGATCACAAGCAGAAGAACCTCCATGCCCATGCGCCTTATCCCTTGAGCCGTTCCGGCAGGCCGTTCGCCCAGGCGCTGATTGTCCCCGCACCCAGACAGACCACCATGTCGCCCGGCTTGGCGTGGGCCTTGACCAGCTTGGCCAGATCGTCCTCGCCAGCGATCGCGTGGGCATCGCGGTGGCCGTGGCGGATCAGACCCGCGACCAGATCGTCGCGCGATGCACCCGGAATCGGGTCTTCGCCTGCCGCATAGACATCGGCGATGGCGACCACATCGGCGTCGTTGAAGCAGGTGCAGAAATCCTCGAACAGATTGGACAGTCGGGAAAAGCGGTGCGGCTGATGGACGGCGATCACCCGCCCCTCGGTTGCCTGCCGGGCGGCTTTCAGCACGGCAGCGATTTCGACCGGGTGATGGCCGTAGTCGTCGATGATCGTCACGTCGTTGACCACGCCGACACGGGTAAAGCGGCGGTTGACGCCGCCGAAATTGGCCAGGGCCTGCCGGATCTCGTCCTTCTTCATCCCCAGATGTCTGGCCACGGCAACCGCCGACAGGGCGTTGGAGACGTTGTGATCGCCTGGCATCGGCAGTGTGCAGCCTGCAATCACCTGCCGTTCAGATTGCAAGGCGATGTCGAAATGCGCCACGCCCGCCTTGTAGGTCAGATTGACGGCGCGGACATCGGCCTGGGCATTAAAGCCGAATGTCACAACGCGGCGGTCGGTGATCTTGCCGACCAGCGTCTGCACTTCGGGGTGATCGGTGCAGCAGACGGCAAGGCCGTAGAACGGGATGTTGGACACGAAATCATAGAACCCCTGGTGCAGGTTTTCCGTGGTCCCCCAGTGCTCCATATGTTCGGGGTCGATGTTGGTGACGATAGCGATCGTCGCCGGCAGTCGGTTGAAGGTGCCGTCGCTCTCGTCGGCCTCGACCACCATCCATTCGCCTTGCCCGACGCGGGCGTTGGATCCGTAGGCGTGGATGATCCCGCCGTTGACGACAGTCGGGTCGAAATGCCCCGCGTCAAGCAAAGCGGCAACCATGGTCGTCGTCGTAGTCTTACCGTGGGTTCCAGCGACGGCGACATTTGATTTCAGGCGCATCAGTTCGGCCAGCATCTCAGCCCGGCGTACCACGGGCAGGCCACGGCGGCGGGCCTCGTCGAGTTCGGGGTTGCCGGTCTTGATGGCAGACGAAATCACCACCACCTCGGCGGCGTCCATGTTTTCGGCCCGTTGGCCTTCGAATATCAGCGCGCCCAGCGATTTCAGCCGTTCGATGATCGGTGTCGATTTCAGATCGGATCCCTGCACGACATAACCATGGTTCAGCAGCACCTCTGCTATCCCCGACATGCCGATGCCGCCGATCCCGACAAAGTGAATCGGGCCGACATCAAGGGGAAGTTTGGTCGCGGCATTCATGATCGGGTTTCCGTCCATCATTTCGGGGCTCCGTCTGCCAGAGATTCAACCAAAGTTACAAGGCGCGACGTTGCATCTGGAATGCCGCAAGCGGTTGCGCCTTGCGACATTTTCAGGGCGCGGGCGGGGTCGCCAAGGATCGCGGCGATATGGTCGGACAGGTTTGCGACGGTCAGGTCAACCTCTTGCAACGTCACCGCGCCACCGGCCTCGGTCAGCGCGCGGGCGTTGGCGGTCTGGTGGTCGGCGGTCGCGGCGGCGTAGGGGATCAGGATTGAGGGCCGCCCGATCACGCTGATGTCGGCGACGGAACTGGCCCCGGCGCGGCTGATCACGAGTTGGGCTTCGGCGATGCGTTCGGGGACGTCGGCAAAAAACGGCTGAACGTCGGCGTCGATTGCGGCCCCGGCGTAGGCGGCAGTGACCCTGTCATGATCCTCGGGGCGGGCCTGATGGCTGACACGGATATGTCGGCGGATCGTGTCGGGTAATGCAGCAAGCGCGGCGGGAACGGTATCGGACAGGACGCGGGCACCCTGACTGCCGCCCATCACCAGAATCGACATCGGGTAGTCGCCGGGCACGATGTAGGCAGCCCCGGCGCGGGTCAGGATCGTAGCGCGCACCGGGTTTCCGGTATGTATGCCCTCGACCCCGGCGGGCAGGTCGGTCGGCCAGGTGCCGCAAGCCACGGCATTGACGCGCCGGCGACGCGCAAAGAACTGGTTGACCCGGCCCAAGACGCCATTTTGTTCGTGGATTAACCGGGGCCGTTTCAGCATGTGGGCAGCAGACATCGCCGGAATCGACGGATAACCGCCAAAGCCGATGACCACCGCCGGGTCATCGCGTTGCATGGCGCGGATTGCACCGATCACCCCGGCAACAAGCCGGAACGGCACCCCCAATCGCGCGACAGCGCCACCCCGCGCAAAAGTGGCACTGGCGACCTGTTCGATCTGCACGCCATCGGCAAAACCGTCAGTATAGCGGGCACCGCGTGCATCGGTCGACAGCTTGACACGCCAACCCTTGTCTAAAAGCGCCTCTGCCAGGGCCTGGGCGGGAAACATGTGCCCGCCGGTTCCGCCTGCAGCCATGATGATGAGGGGGCTGTCGGTCATCGGTCAGCGACCCCGATTGGCAAGGATGTCGCCGATGACGCCTTGCGGTCGTGTCCGGGTCATCGCCAGCAACATGCCGACCATGATCCCGCCTGCGATCAGGGACGAACCGCCATAGCTCACAAACGGCAGGGTCATTCCCTTGGCCGGAAGCAGGCGGACTGCAACGCCCATGTTGATCATCGCCTGTACGCCGAATGCGCAGGCAAGGCCGGTCCCGGCAAGGCGGATGAAAGGATCGCGTTCCTTCATCAGCCGCAACAGCGAACGCACGACGATAACTGCATAAAGAATGATGATGGCCAGAACGCAGATCAGACCGTATTCCTCGGCTGCGACGGCGATGATGAAATCGGTGTGAGCATCGGGCAGCGACCATTTGACCTGCCCCTCGCCGACGCCAACGCCGAAAAAACCGCCTTCGCGGATCGCGTTGGTGGCATAGCCGATCTGAGTCGTCGGATCGACGTCGGCCGACAGGAAACCGTCGATCCGACGGGCAAAATGCTCGGACTCGGTGTAGGCGAATGCCCCGACGCTTGCCACCGCGCCGACGATCGAGACCAGCAGCAGCATCGGTGCGCCGGCCACAAAGTACATCACCCCCCAGGCAAACAGGATCAGGCAGGCCTGACCGAAATCGGGTTGCAGGGCCAAAAGCGCGACGATGACAATGGTCATCAGAAACGAATAGAATTTGCCGGGCGGGCCGCCCACTTCAAAGCTGGCGGCCATGAACCAGGCGCAAACAACCACAAATCCGGGTTTGAGGAACTCGGACGGCTGAAACGATGCGAAACCCAGTGAATACCAGCGGACGGCGCCCTTGCCAAAGTCGGTTCCGAACAGCGGCAGCATGGCAAGTGCCGCAAAGGCGGCAATGAAGCCCAGCACAGCCAGTCGCCGCACCATCGTGGGCGACATCATCGACACCAGCATCATCGCGACCATCGCAATGGCACCGAAAAAGGCTTGCCTTGAGACGTAATAGAACGGCTCGAGACCGTTGCGCGCGGCCAAAGGCGGAGAAGCGGCAAGGCCCAGCAACAGCCCGATGCTGAACAGCATCAGGATGAATGACATCGTCCACTTGTCGATCGTGCGCCACCAGCGCGGCAAAATTGGTTCGCCGGACTGCACGGGAATCGTGCCATAGACCATTTCCGTCATGGGATACCGCCAACTGCCTCTGATCGCCCGTTTTCCGGGTCTGACCTTATCCTAACGCGAAATCCTGTGCGATTCCAGAGAAATGAGACTTGATCGTCTGGTTTTCGTGACCGGGGCTTGCGCCGCAGACCATTTCCGGCCACCCCATTTCGCGATGAAGGTGAACACGCTGATCCTTGGGGCCGGGGCTGCCGGCATGCTCTGCGCCGCCCACGCGGGGCCGGGAGTCCTGGACATTGAACCCGCCACGGCCCCCGGCGAAAAGAACCGGATATCGTGCGTCTGGCTCTGCAACTTCAGCTATCTTCAC